>NZ_BAAGZR010000024.1:0-145532 GCF_054778255.1 Yimella radicis | reverse complement strand
ATCACGAACAACACGCGAGATCTCATCAGCCATGCCTGATGAGTGTCCCGGATGTCACGACACTCGGGTGTCCCGAATGTCATGACATCCGGGACACCCAGAAGTCACGAGACATCACACATCAGGGCACTCCGTATACGGAGTGCCCTCGTGCATCTGGCGTGCCCTCGTCGGGAGGACCGAGGACGGCGCCTACATCTGCTGGGGCGCCTGGATGCCGAGCAACGACAAGCCGCGGGTCAGCACCTCGAGGGTCAGCCGGCACAGCGCGAGACGCGAGTCACGGACGGCGGCGTCCTCGGCCTTGAGCACCGGGCACGCCTCGTAGAACGCGGTGAAAGTGGTCGCCAGCTCGAACAGGTACGCGGCGAGTTTGTGCGGTTCGAGGCTCTCGCCGACCTGGTTGACGACCGAGCCGAACTCCAGCACCTTCAGGGCAAGGTCGCGCTCGGCCGGCTCGCCGAGCACGATCGGACCCTTCGGGTCGACGACGTCCGCACGGCCCAGGATCGAACGAATACGGGCGGTCGCGTACTGCAGGTAGGGCCCGGTGTTGCCCTGGAAGGCGACCATCCGGTCGAGGTCGAAGGTGTAACCGGAGTCGTGGCTGACCGACAGGTCGGCGTACTTGACCGCGGCGATGCCGACCTGGTGGGCGATGGTGTTCCGCGTCTGCTCATCCAGATCGGGACGCGACTCGGCCACCACGGTCGCGGCCCGCTCCAGCGCGGCGTCGACCAGCGACTGCAGCGACACCAGGTCGCCCGACCGGGTCTTGAGGATCTTGCCGTCGGTGCCGACGACATTGCCGATCTGCACGTGGATCGGCTCGGTGCCCTTGATCCAGCCCGCCTTGTCGGCGGCGGTCCACACCATCCGGAAGTGGAGGTTCTGCGGGGCCCCGACGACGTAGAGAGCCCGGTCGGCGTGCATCTGCAGCGAGCGCCGCCGGATCGTGGCCAGGTCGGTGGTGGCGTAGCCGTACCCGCCGTCCGACTTGCGGATGATCAGCGGCACCGGCTTGTCGTCGCGTCCGGTGAACTCGTCCTGGAAGACGCACAGCGCACCGTCGCTCATCACCGCGAGGCCCTTGTCCTCCATGGTCTGGCACACCTCGGCGAGCTCGTCGTTGTACGACGACTCCCCGGCGAGGTCGTCGTCGGTGAGCGTGATGTCGAGTTCGTCGTAAACGCGGCGCAGGTAGCCCTTGGTCAGTTCGAGGATCTCCCGCCACAGCCGCAGGCTCTCGGCGTCGCCGCCCTGCAGGGTCGCAACGCGGGCACGCGCCCGGGTGGCGAAATCGCTATCGGCCTCGCCCTTGTCGGACGCGTCGAACTTCGCCCGCGCGGCCCGATAGAACGCGTTCGGGTCGGTGGTCAGCAGCTTCGCCTCGTCGCTGCCCTCGCCGACCTCGAGGAGATGCTCGACCAGCATGCCGAAGGCGGTGCCCCAGTCGCCCAGGTGGTTCTGGCGAATGACCTTGTGGCCGAGGAACTCCATCGTGCGGGCGAGGGAGTCGCCGACGACCGTGGTGCGCAGGTGGGCGACGTGCATCTCCTTGGCGGCGTTCGGCGAGGAGTAGTCGATGACGATCGTTTCCTGTTGCGGCGCAGTCATGCCCAACGACGGGTCGCCGATCATCGACGCCGCGGCGGCGGCGATCCACTGCGACTTCAGCGTCACGTTGAGGAAGCCCGGGCCGGCGATCTCGACCGACTCGACGAGGTCGGGCGCGTCGAGGTGGTCGACGATCGACTGCGCGACCTCGCGCGGGTTCTTGCCGGCCTTCTTCGCCAGCGCCATCGCCGCGTTGACCTGCAGGTCGGCGCTGGTCTGCTTCTTGTTCGCCGGACGGATCACCGGATCGGCGTTCGCGAACTCGTCGCCCAGCGCAGCCACCATGGCCTTCTGGACGTGTGAGGTCAGGGCTGCGATCGGATCCACCATGTGAATCAGTTTATGGACGCGAGCAAATCGGTTCTGCCTCGTCCATCGAAGGCCGAATGCCGACCGACACAGCGGCGTTCACCTGACCCCGGCACAATATTGCCGCTGCTCCCGACGAAAGCGATGGATCCGTGTCCTTATTGCGAGGCGATCTGGCCCCGGCACCCCGCACGCTCGTCGACATCTTCGCCGAGACCGTGCAGGAGTGCCCGGACGCGCCCGCCCTCGACAACGGGCGCGAGGTACTGACGTACGCCGAACTCGACGAGCGGGTCACCGAACTCAGCGAGCAGCTCGCCACCGCCGGGGTTGGACGCGGCGACCGCGTCGGCGTCCGTATCAAGTCCGGCACGACCGACCTCTATGTCGCGATCCTCGGCATCATCGCCGCGGGAGCTGCCTACGTGCCGGTGGACGCGGACGACCCGGACGAGCGCGCCCGCACCGTCTTCGGCGAGGCGCAGGTGGCTGCCGTGCTCGGCGATGACCTGGCGATCGACGTCCGCCGTGAGGCCGAACCCAAGGAGTCGGTCGAGCCGCCGACGACCGAGGACGACGCCTGGATCATCTTCACGTCGGGTTCGACCGGCAAGCCGAAGGGCGTCGCGGTCACGCACCGCAATGCTGCAGCGTTCGTCGATGCCGAGTCACGAATGTTCCTGCAGGACAGCCCGATCGGCCCGGACGACCGAGTTATGGCCGGTCTCTCCGTTGCGTTCGACGCCTCCTGTGAGGAGATGTGGCTGGCGTGGCGGTACGGCGCCTGCCTCGTCCCGGCACCACGGTCGTTGGTGAAGTCGGGGATGGACCTCGGTCCATGGTTGATCGCCAACGACATCACGGTCGTCTCGACGGTGCCGACTTTGCTGGCCCTGTGGCCGGCCGAAGCACTGTCGAAGGTGCGTCTGCTCATCCTCGGCGGCGAGGCCTGCCCGCCCGAGCTCGGCACCCGGTACGCCACCGAGACCCGCGAGATCTGGAACACCTACGGGCCCACAGAGGCGACCGTCGTCGCCTGTGGCGCGCAGCTGACCGGCGACGGCCCCGTCCGCATCGGCCTCCCGCTCGACGGGTGGGACCTCGAGGTCGTCGACACCGACGGCAACCCGGTCGCCGAGGGCGAGACCGGCGAACTGATCATCGGCGGGGTCGGCCTCGCGCGTTACCTCGACCCGGCCAAGGACGCCGAGAAGTACGCACCGATGCCGACTCTCGGCTGGGAGCGGGCGTACCGCTCCGGTGACCACGTGGTGAAGGACTCCGAAGGACTGCTCTTCGCCGGTCGCGCGGACGACCAGATCAAACTCGGCGGACGCCGTATCGAACTCGGTGAGATCGACGCCGCCCTCACCGCGCTGCCCGGAGTGCACGGCGGCGCGGCGGCGATCCGATCGACCAGCACCGGCAACAAGATCCTGGTCGGCTACCTGACCACCAAGCCCGACTTCGACCTGTCGGTGGCGATGGACCGGCTGCGTGCGGAACTGCCCGCGACGATGGTGCCGCGGCTCGCCGAGGTCGACACCCTCCCGACGCGCACCAGCGGAAAGATCGACCGCGACGCACTCCCCTGGCCCGTGCCCACGCTGCGTCCGGTCGGGCAGGAGTCTGTCGAACTCGAAGGCACCGCGAAGATGGTCGCCGACCTGTGGCTGGAGGTCATGGGCGTCGTGGTCGCCACACCCAAGGACGATTTCTTCGAGGCCGGCGGCGGCAGCCTGACCGCGGCGCAGCTGGTGTCCCGTCTGCGCCAGACGCATCCCGAGGTAACCGTCGCCGACATCTACGACTATCCGACGGTGGGCGCCCTTGCCACACAACTGGATTCGATGGCCGCTCCGGCAAACGTGCGGGAACGCACCGTCCCGCCGACTCCACTCAAGACACAGATCGGGCAGCACGTAGGGCTGGTCGGCACGCGGGCCCTGGCCGGTATGCGCTGGATCGCCTGGTTGCTGCTGGGTACGAAGCTCACCGCTCTCGTGGTCGATCGCGATCTCCCAACGGCGTCATGGTGGCTGATCCTCCCGTTGGTGCTGATCTTTCTCACGCCTCCTGGACGAATCCTGCTGGCGACCAGCCTGATTCGCATCACGCTGGCCGGACTCAAGCCGGGTAACTACCCCCGCGGCGGCAAGATCCACATGCGACTGTGGCTGGCCGAGAAGATCGCCGAGGAGAGCGGTGCGACCCGACTGTCGAGCGCGCCCTGGATGACGACGTACGCCCGCCTGCTCGGCGCCAAGGTGGGCAAGGACGCCGACCTGCACACGATCCCGCCGGTCACCGGCATGCTCACCGTCGGTCAGTACGCCTCCATCGAGCCGGAGGTCGACCTGTCCGGGCACTGGCTCGACGGCGACCGCCTGCACATCGGGCAGATCCATGTCCGCAAGGGCTCCCGGGTGGGCACCCGGTCGACCCTCACGCCGGGCGCGATCGTCGGTCGAGGCAGCGAGATCGCCCCGGGCTCAGGTGTTTTCGGCACCGTGCCGGACGAGGAGTTCTGGAGCGGCGCACCCGCGACCAAGCTGGCCAGGATGAAGCCGCGGGAGATTGACCGCCCTCCGCACCGGCCGATCTTCACCCTCGCGTACGGCACGCTCGCCCTGTTGATCGCCGGACTGCCCGTACTTGCCACAGCTGCCGCGATCTACGTCGGCTCCCTGGTGCTCGACGACCGGTCGGCCTGGACGATGGCCGTCCCGATGGTCGTCGCCGGTGGACTGACCGGACTGACCCTTCTCACCGCGTCCATCTGGCTGCTCGCCCGACTGCTGCAGGCCAAGCTCCAGGAAGGTGAGTTCCCCGTGCACAGCGGGCAGGCTCTGCGCGCCTGGGGCACCCTGCGCCTCATGGACGAAGCGCGCGGCTGGCTGTTCCCGCTCTACTCCAGCGCGCTCACCCCGGCTTGGTTGCGCTCGCTCGGTGCCACCATCGGCAAGGACGTCGAGGCGTCCACCGTCCTGATGATCCCCAAGCTGGTCACCGTCGGGGAGGCGTCCTTCCTCGCCGACGACACCCTCGTTGGCCCCTACGAACTGCATGACGGACGCCTGCGCGTCGGCCGCACCAAGATCGGCAAGCGCGCCTTCCTCGGCAACTCCGGCATGGCCGCACCCGGCCGCAAGGTGCCCAAGCGCGGCCTCGTCGCGGTGCTGTCCGCCGCACCGAGCAAGTCCGAGAAGCCGAAGTCGGGCACGTCCTGGCTGGGCAGTCCCCCGGTGAAGCTGCGTCGAGAGTCCAGCAAGACCGACGACAGCCGAACGTTCCGACCGGCCCGCAGACTGCGGATCGCCCGCGGCATCGTCGAACTGTGCCGCATCGTCCCGGTGTTGCTGGCCTTCGGGCTGTGTGTCGCCGTGGCCGCGTCGTTGCTGGAGATCCAGCGTCACTGGGGCGTCGTGCCGATGATCGTGCTGGTCGGTCCGGTGCTGATGGTCGGCGGCGCGATCGCCTCCGGCCTGGCGTCCTTGTCGAAGTGGTTGCTGGTCGGACGCATCCGCCGCGGTGAACACCCGCTGTGGAGTTCGTTCGTGTGGCGCAACGAACTAGCCGACACCTTCGTCGAGATGCTCGCCGCCCCATGGCTCGCCCGCTCGGCGTCCGGCACCCCCGTGCTCAACCTCTGGCTGCGGACGATGGGCGCCAAGATCGGACGCGGCGTCTGGTGCGAGACGTACTGGCTGCCCGAGGCCGACCTGATCGAACTGCGCGACGGAGCAACGGTCGGCCGCGGCTGCGTCGTCCAGACCCACCTGTTCCACGACCGCGTCCTGTCGATGGACACGGTGACGCTCAAGGAAGGCGCGACGCTCGGCCCGCACGGCGTGATACTTCCCGCCGCAACCCTGGGTCGGTCGGCTACCGTCGGCCCGGTGTCGTTGGTCATGCGCGGGGAGTCGGTGCCCGACAAGACCCGCTGGTTGGGCAACCCGATCGGTGCATGGAACGAAGGCGACCAGCCGTGAACCGGTCGCTACTGCAACCACTTCCGATGACTACCGCTGTAGATGGTGAAACCTGTTGAGCCCCCTGAGCAAGAGCCCCGTCGATCCTTACCTGCCCGGGCACGGTGATCCCTCGTACGAGGTCACCCATTACGACCTCGACCTCGACTACGCGATCGAGAACAACAACCTCGCCGGCAAGGCGACGCTGCACATCCGCGCCTGCAAGAAGCTCGACGAACTGGTGGTCGACCTGCACGCGTTGAAGGTCGTCAAGATCTCCGGGGTCCGGGTGGCCCGCTACACCCACCGCGACTCAAGGCTGCGGATCAAGCTGGCCAAGGAACTCGCCAAGGGCGAGGAGATCCG
Source organism: Yimella radicis (assembly GCF_054778255.1). NCBI lineage: Bacteria > Bacillati > Actinomycetota > Actinomycetes > Micrococcales > Dermacoccaceae > Yimella > Yimella radicis. Next base: position 139,266 of record NZ_BAAGZR010000024.1, on the reverse strand, counting down.
CCTGACGGTCGCCTACCGCGGCGTGCCGGTACCGGTGAAGGACGAGGTGGGGGACGCCGGTTGGGAAGAGCTCACGGACGGCGCGATCGTCGCCGCGCAGCCCGGCGGCGCACCGAGCTGGTTCCCCTGCAACGACCGCACGTCGAACAAGGCCACTTACACCATCACGGTCGCGACCCACCCCGACTACCTGGTGGTGTGCAACGGGATCCGCACCGCCTCCCGCCGCCGCGCCGGACGCGTGGTGTGGACCTACGAACAACGCGAGCCGATGGCTCCCTACCTCGCCACCGTCCAGATCGGGCGGTACGTGGAGGTGCCGCAGTCGGCCGATGTCCCGATGAGCGGTGCGGTGCCGCCGGCGCGACTCACCGCCTTCGAGCGTGCGTTCGCCGACCAGCCGGCGATGCTGGAGTTCTTCACCCGGCTCTTCGGGCCGTACCCGTTCGATGTCTACCGCGTCGTGGTCACCGACGAGCCGCTGGAGATCCCGCTCGAGGCACAGTCGCTGTCGATCTTCGGCACGAACTTCCTCAACCGCGGATGGGACGCCCAGCGTCTGATCGCGCACGAACTGTCACACCAGTGGTTCGGCAACGCGGTCACCATGCACTCGCTCAAAGACATCTGGCTGCACGAGGGCTTCGCCTGCTACGCCGAGTGGCTGTGGTCACAGGAGTCCGGCGGGCCCTCGACCGACGAGCGTGCCGCCGAGCACCACGCCGGCCTCACGCGCAAGCCGCAGGATTTGTTGCTCGGCGACCCGGGCCAGGCGGACGTCTTCGACGACCGCGTCTACAAGCGCGGCGCGCTCACCGTCCACGCGGTACGCAAGCGTCTGGGCGACGCCTGCTTCTTCGCGATGCTGCAGGACTGGGTCAAGGCCTACAACGGGAAGAACGTGTCCACACAGGAATTCGTGGCGTTCGCCGGCGAGCACAGCGGCGTCCGCATCGACGACCTGATCGACGCATGGGTGTACGCGCTGCCGTTGCCGCCGTTGCTCCGCTGACCGTTCCGCGACAGAACGAATCCCCCGGCCGCGTGACGCGTCCGGGGGATTCGTTCAGGGGGGTGACTACCCGGTGATCAGTTCGCCGGGATGTCGAAGACCTGGCCGACGAAGATCAGGTGCGGGTTGCTGATTTTGTCGTTGTTCAGGTGGAACAGCGACTTCCAGTTGTTCAGACCGAGCTTCTCGGCGATCTTGCCAAGGGTGTCGCCCGACTTCACCGTGTAGGTGTCACCAGTGCTCTGCACCTTCGGGGTCGCGCGGGTGACCTCGTGCTTGTGCTGCTTGACCTTCTTGGGGGCCTGCTGCACGGGAGCCTGCTGCTGCACCGGAGCCTGCTGCTGGTAGCTCTTCTTCGGTGCCTGGTACTGCTTCTTCGGCGCCTGGTAGGTCGGAGCCTGCTGCTGCGGAGCCTTGCGCGTAGCGCTGCGCGAGGTCTGCTGCTGCGGAGCGGCCTGGGCCGGGGCGGTCGAGGAGGCGGCGCCACCGTTCGCGCGGGTCAGACCCGCACGCACGGAGCACACCGGCCACGCGCCGGGGCCCTGCACCGCGAGGGTGCGCTGGGCGACACGGATCTGCTCGGCCTTGCTGGCGTTGGCCGGCGAGCCGGAGCCACCGAAGCCGCTCCAGGTCTGCTGGCTGAACTGCAGTCCGCCGTAGTAGCCGTTGCCGGTGTTGATGCTCCAGTTGCCACCCGACTCACACTGTGCGACGCGGTCCCAGACGGTCTCGGCCTTGGCCTCGCCGGCGGTACCGAACGACACGGCAGCCGCGGCAGCGGCGCCCGTCACGGCGAGGGTGGAGATTCGGGTCTTGCGGTTGTTGAGCAAAATGCTTCCCTTCGGTTTGCTGCCTCACCAGGCGCACGCAAGCCTCCGATCGGTCGGCTCGTCATGCACCGCGGCGCCTCGTCTGGCTCCGGAAGTTCCGGACGCGACGTTCACCTGGGAGGTACGGCGAGCGAACGTGCCAGCTCCCGACGCAACTCATTGGTCCGAGCGGTCGGGCAACCATGCGGTCAGGGGCATCAACGCGACACGTGGACGGAGTGTTACAGGAAGGTCACGGAATGTGACATGACTCACATCCAGAATGCCGCGTGCGACCGACCGAATTGTGCGTCTTTCCGGGGCTGGGGCGGGTATGACGACGGGTCGCGCCCTCCCCCGAAAAAGGGCGCGACCCCGCCTGCTGTGTGGGCCCGAGGATCAGTCGTCCTCGAGCACCGGTTCCTTCTCCAGCTCCGGGTGGATACCGACGAGCTTCTCGCCCTCGACGTCGACCGACGGCAGGATCTTGTCCAGCCACTTCGGCAGGGACCACGCCTTGTCGCCCATCAGGTACATGAGTGCCGGGATGAGCGTCATCCGGATGACGAACGCGTCGAAGAAGACCGCGATCGCCAGCGCGAAGCCCATCGATTGGATCAGCGAGTTGTCCTGCAGGATGAACGCGGCGAAGACGGAGATCATGATCGCCGCAGCCGCGGAGACCACACGGGCGCCGTGGCGGAAGCCGTCGACCACCGCCTCGCGGGCCGACATGCCGTGCACGTACGCCTCCCGCATCCGGGTGACCAGGAAGACCTGGTAATCCATCGCCAGGCCGAACACCAGACCGATCAGGATGATCGGCATGAAGCTCACCAGCGGTGCGCCCTCGACGAGGCCGAACGTGCCTTCCTGGAAGATCAGCACGGTCGCACCGAGCGTCGCGAGCACCGACAGCAGGAAGCCGAGCGTCGCGGTCAGCGGCACCAGCAGCGACCGGAAGACCAGCAACAGCAGGAGGAACGCCAGGCCGATGACCACCGCGAGGTAGATCGGCAGCGCCTCGGTCAGCCGCTCCGAGACGTCCGTCTGGATGGCGGTCACACCGGTGATCCCGATGTCGGTCCTGGTCTGCGACTCGATGCCGGACTCACCGCCGCGCAACGCGTGCAGCAGGTCCTCGGTCTTCGTGTCGTCACCGGCGGTCTTGGGCGTGATGAGCACCTGAGCGCCCGACATGTCCTTGTTGACCGCGACCATCTGGGCGTTCGCGACGTTGTCCTGCCCGGCCGCCCACTGGACGACCTTGTTGTAGGCGGCGACGCGCTCCTGCGGGGTCTTCAGCGACGAACCGTCCACGACGGTCACCAGCGGGGACTGCCGCCCTTCACCGAACGCCCCGGCGACCAGGTCAGCAGCCTTGCGCTGCGTGGTCGACTTGGCGGCCGTGGAGTCGGTGGGCAACGCGAGGTGCAGGTCCTTCATCGGCACGGCCAACGCACCGAGCAACACGACCACGAGAGCGACGATGGCGGCCGGCTTCTTGCCCAGGAAGCGGGCCCAGCGGACGCCGTTGTTGAGCGGGCGACCGTCCTCGTCCAGCGGGTCCTTGTGGCGACGGACGCGTCCGGTGAAGGCCTTGCTCTTGAACATTCCGAGGATCGCGGGCAGCAGGGTGAGGGCGACGAGCACCGCGAAGAACACCGTGCCGGCAGCTGCCATACCCATCGAGGTCAGGAACGGGATGCCGACGACGGCGAGCGCCGCCAGGGCGATCAGCACGGTCAGACCGGCGAACACGACGGCCGAACCGGCCTTTCCGACAGCAAGACCTGCGGCATGCGCACGATCCTCGGTGTGCCGCAGTTCCGCGCGATAGCGAGCCAGGATGAACAGCGTGTAGTCGATGCCGACCGCGAGGCCGATCATCGTCGCGAGGATCGGCGTGGTGGTGCCGATGGTCGTGAAGGCGGTAGCGATGTACATCCCGATCATGCCCATCGCGACACCGAAGAAGGCGGCGATGATCGGCATACCGGCGGCCACGAGCGAGCCGAAGGTGATGATCAGGACGATCGCGGCGACGGCGATACCGATCAGCTCAGCACTGCCGCCGGTCTCCGGGATCGCCTGCATGCCCTGACCGTTGACCTCGATCTGCATGCCGCTGGTCTTCGCGTGCTTCTGAAGCACCTCGGTCAGCTTGTCCTTGGTCGCCGGCTTCACGTCCGGTACGGCAGGTACGTCTAAATCGAAGGTGATCGTGCCGACCCGGCCGTCTGCGGAGAGCGGCAGGAGCGCCTTCGCGTTCGCCTCGGCGACGGCCTTCGGAGCACCGTTCTTCATCGCGCCCTGGACGGCCATCTTGTACTGCGCATCGGCTGCGGGCACCGGCGGCGCGATCGGCGTCTTCGGCATCTGCGGGACGGTGGCGAGGTCCTTGACCAGCGCACCGGCGGCCTGCTGGTACTTCGCCTCGCGCAGCGAGTGGCCCTCGGGCGCGGCCAGCACGACGCTGACCGTGGCGGCGTTCTCGACGTCCTTGGCGTCCGGGAACAGCTTCTTCTGCATGTCCTGCGCCTGGAGCGAAGGAATTCCGGGAATGCTGAAGGAGTCGGCCATCGGCTTGGAGACGGCGCCGGCGAGCGCGCCGAATCCGATCACGGCCAGCAGCCAGGCGGCGATGAACACCGGCCATTTGCGGTAGGCCGTACTGCCGAGGCGGTACAGGAAGGTAGCCATAGCTTCTTTCTTCTCGTGGGGGTGGAAGTCGTCGGGAATCGTGGTCAGCGGCCGAGCAGGTCGTGCGCGACCTGGAGATTGGCGGCGTAGAACTCGTTGAAGAAGTGGGCGCCCTCGTCGGCCACGAACTGCTGAATGGTCACTTCGACCAGTGCCAGCAAAGTGGCGATCGTGACCCGGACGCGCGGGTGGTCGGGCGGCAGGTCTTCTCGTTCTCCGATCACGCCGGCGAACTCACCGATGTGGTGACGTGCGCGCTGCAGGGCCTCATGGGTGAGTTTCGGATTGCGCTCGAAGCACTGCGTCACCGTGACCATGGCCGCCCGGTCGAGTTCCGGGTCGTCGAACATGACCTTGACCATCTCGACGCAGTCGTCGATCAGGACCCCCGTAGGCCCACCCGCTTTGAACGTCGCGAGGGTGGCGGCGTCGATGCGCGGACCGTCTCCGAGGACGGCGTCGAGTTTCGTGGGGAAGTAGTTGAACAACGTCCGACGCGACACCTCTGCGGCGTCGGCGAGTTGGTCGAGGGTGAACTCGTCGTAACCGTGATCGGCGGCCAACCGCTGGGCGCAGCGAGTGATCCGCTGGGCAGTGCGGTGCTTGTTCAGCGAGCGCCGGCTGAGCTCATGGAGGTTGGATTCGGGCACTGGTCAATATTTGCCCTTTGGGGGCGGAGGGTGCAAATTTGCACTCAGTGAGTTGTGCCACGCCGGCCCCGGTGACCGCCGAGTAGCGGGTCCGGCGAAAGCCCTGTGCCGGCCTGCGGCAGGATCGTGCGCCATGACCAGCACCACAGCGAACACCTCGATCCTCGAACGCGCGCAGGACCGCGTCCTCATCAAGGGCGAAGGACTCACCTACGACGAGATCGTCGAGGTGCTGCGCACGCCGGACGAGATGCTCCCGGACCTGCTCGCTCTGGCCCACGAGGTGCGACTGAAGTTCAACGGTGAAGAGGTCGAGGTCGAGGGAATCGTCTCGCTCAAGACCGGCGGCTGCCCCGAGGACTGCCACTTCTGCAGCCAGTCCGGTCAGTTCACCTCCCCGGTGCGCAGCGTGTGGCTGAACATCCCCGAGTTGGTGAAGGCCGCGCAGCAGACCGCCGCCACCGGCGCGACCGAGTTCTGCATCGTCGCCGCGGTCCGTGGGCCGGACGAGCGGCTGATGTCGCAGATGCGCGACGGCGTGAAGGCGATCAAGGAAGCGGTCGACATCCAGGTCGCGGCGTCCCTCGGCATGCTCACCCAGGAACAGGTCGACCAGATGGTCGAGATGGGTGTGCACCGTTACAACCACAACCTCGAGGCCGCGAGGTCGTTCTTCCCGCGGGTCGTCACCACCCACTCCTATGAGGAGCGGTGGGACACCTGCCAGATGGTGAAGGCGTCCGGCATGGAGTTGTGCTGCGGCGGCCTGGTCGGCATGGGCGAGACGCTGGAGCAGCGGGCCGAATTGGCTTCGCAGCTGGCCGAACTCGAGCCACACGAGGTGCCGTTGAACTTCCTCAACCCGCGCCCCGGCACCCCGTTCGGTGACCTGGAACCGATGGACTCCAAGGACGCGCTGCGCACGATCGCGGCATTCCGGTTGGCGATGCCGCGGACGATCCTGCGATACGCGGGCGGACGCGAGTTGACCCTCGGTGACCTGGGCACGCGCGACGGACTGCTGGGCGGCATCAACGCCGTCATCGTCGGCAACTACCTGACCACCCTGGGACGCAATCCCAAGCAGGACCTCGAACTGCTCGACGAGTTGCAGATGCCGATCAAGGCACTGAACGCGTCCCTGTGAGCCGGTGGTGAGTGACGACCGCTACTGCGCCCGGTGCGGTGAGCCGGTGGCCGAGGGCGACCACGAAGTGTGCGCACGATGGTTGGCGGCCGAGGAACCTCCGCGGTTCTGTACGAAGTGCAAACGCCGGATGAAGGTGCAGGTCACCCCGACACACTGGAGCGCGACCTGCGTCCAGCACGGTGAGTTGCAGGGCGGTTGAACGACCCGTTTTGCGGAATCGCCGAGGAAACCCTCACCGTCGGCGCGGCGAGCGAACTAGGTTTGATCCGAGCGGCCGAGGCAGGCCGCACGACTTCAGGAGGAAGCAGATGTCACAGCCGACAGGCGGGTCGTACGACGGCCAGGGCGGCTCGCCCGGCCAGAACTGGGGCCAAGGGGACGCGGGCCAGGGTTCGAGCCAGGGGTACGGTCAGCAGCAGGCAGGCGGCCAGGGCGGCTCGCTCGGCCAGAACTGGGGTTCGCCCGAGGCCGACAACCAGGCCGGTTCGCAGTCCACCCAGGAGTGGGGGTCGCAGGGTGGCGGTTCGTCCGCCGCGCAGGGTTACGGCCAGGGTTCACAGAACTCCGGGCAGTCCTACGGCCAGCAGTCCTACGGCGACAACTCTCCCGCCTACGGCACCGGCCGTTCGGGCAACCAGAGTGGCTTCCAGCCGACCGCTAACTCCGGTGGTGGCGACGGCGCCGGTGCGATGTTCAGCGACAAGTTCAGCAAGTCGCTCACCGAGAAGATCGCGCCGCTCGCCTTCATGCTGATCAGCGCGGCTGCGATCCTCTGGGGTCTGACCGACATCCTGCACGGCTTCATGGGCGACACCATGGGTGACGGCGACAACGACGTCACGATGAAGATGAAGGTCTTCCCGGCCGTCCTCAACATGCTCGCCGACCTGGCGATCGTCGGTGCCGTGATCTTCGGCGCCCGCGTTCTGCTGGAACTGGCGGTCAACGTCGCCAAACTCACTCGCAAGCGCGACTGACGCATTACTTCGAGGTAGGAGGGTCCGGGCGCTACCCGGACCCTCCTACTGTTTGATGGGCGGGTGCCGTCGCCAGACCTATTCGACTTCGACCGTGAACACCTTTGGCATCCATACGCATCCGCCACCCGACCCACCACGACGCACCTGGTCGAGTCGGCGTCGGGCGTGCGACTTCGGTTGCGGACAGCCGACGGCGAGCGCCACGAGGTCATCGACGCCATGGCCTCGTGGTGGTGCGCGATCCACGGGTACGCGGTACCGGAACTGGACGCGGCCGCCCGCTCGCAACTCGACCGCATGTCGCACGTCATGTTCGGTGGATTGACCCACCAGCCCGCGATCACGTTGGCCGACAAGCTCATTCGCCTCGCACCGGGTGACTCGCTGCAGCACGTGTTCTTCGCCGACAGTGGCTCGGTCGCCGTCGAGGTCGCGTTGAAGATGGCCTGGCAGGCGCACGCCGCCGCGGGCCGTCCGCGCTCGAAGGTGTTCACCATCCGTGGCGGGTATCACGGCGACACGATGTCCCCGATGAGCGTCACCGACCCGGTGAACGGGATGCACACGCTCTTTCGAGGGGTGCTGCCGCAGCAGATCTTCGCGCCACAACCGCCCGGTGGGTTGGACGCCGACATCTCCGCCTGGGAGGTCGAGACGCGAGCACTCTTCGAAAAGCACGCAGACGACATCGCCGCGGTGATCGTCGAGCCGGTGCTCCAGGGAGCCGGAGGGATGTGGATCCATCCACCGTCGGCGGTTCGCGTGCTCGGCGACCTCGCCCGGTCATCCGGCGCGCTGCTGGTGTTCGACGAGATAGCAACCGGATTCGGCCGTACCGGCACGATGTGGGCGGCCGACCGGTGCGGCGTCGTCCCCGACGTCCTGTGTGTCGGAAAGGCGTTGACCGGCGGGTATCTGACCCTTGCCGCAGTGTTGTGCACCTCGCAGGTCGCCGATGCAGTCTCGGCCGATCCTGCCGGCGCCCTCATGCACGGGCCGACCTTCATGGCGAACCCGTTGGCGTGTGCGGTCGCGTCCGCATCCATCGACCTGCTCGGCGACGACCTCCTCGAGCGCGTGAATTCGCTTGGCTCACGGCTGTCTTCGGCGATCGAACCCGCCCGTGCACTGCCGGGAGTAGCCGACGTCCGGTCGATCGGAGCTGTCGGAATCATTCAGCTCGACGCGCCGCGCGACCACGCCGCAGCGTCCCGGGTCGCTCTGGAACACGGCGTGTGGCTGCGCCCGTTCCGAGACCTGATCTACGCGATGCCGCCGTACGTCTGCTCCCCGGACGAGGTGGAGAAGATCGGCGCAGCCATGGTGGCGGCGACCCGGGCTGTCGCATGACGCTGTTCGAGGAACGTCCGTACCGCAAACCACAACAGGCCTGAGTCATCGCAGGACGAGGTGCGACAGTGGTCGCATGAGCACACCTGTCCTCGTCATCACCGGCACCGACACAGAGGTCGGCAAGACCGTCGCCACGGCGGTCATTGCGGCCGCCCTGGCCGCCCGCGACCAACGCGTCCTGGCGATCAAGCTCGCCCAGACCGGCGTGGGTGAGAACGAGGACGGCGATGCGCAAACGATCGCCCGGCTCGCCGGCGTCGAGGTCGACGAGCACCTGCGGCTGCCCGATCCGCTGGCTCCGGACGTGGCCGCCGAACTGGCCGAGACCTCGATCCCGACGGTGGGCGAACATGCCGAACGCGTCGCCGAACAGGCGCAGAGCGATCGATACGACGTCATCCTGGTGGAGGGGTCCGGCGGGCTGCTCGTTCGGCTCGACAGTGAGGGCGCGACCCTGGCCGATCTGGGTACCCCGTTGGAAGCCAAGGGGATCCGTACCGGCTATGTCGTGGTGGTTCGGCCCGGACTCGGCACCCTCAACCACACGGCACTCACGCTGGAAGCACTCCGCATCCGCGGACTCGACCTGGTCGGCGTCGTCATCGGGTCGGCATCCGACCAGCCCGACCTCGCCGAACGCACCAACGTCGACCGACTGCGCACGCTGGCCGAGGGTCAATTGCTCGGCGCGGTGCCGAGCGGCGCCGGTGACCTCCCTCCGCAAACCTTCCGTGAGCAGGCCCCGACCTGGATTCGCCTCTGACGGGAGCCGTCCCGAAAAGAGATGGGCTCGCGGCCGATCGCCGAGGATGATGGCCGCCATGACCGACGACATCGCCCGACTGCTGCAGGCGTACGACGACCAACTTCGACGGGACGCGGAGGTGGTGGGCGCGCTCTCCTTCACCGAGGACGGACCGCTGGTACGCGGTGTCTTCGGCTGGGGCGGCTTCACGACCTATCGCTCGCTCGACGGCGTCGATGACCTCGACGAACTCATCGAACGCACCATCGCGCACTACCGCGACGAGACCGAGGTGGCCCGCTTCGAATGGAAGACCAGGGGGCACGATCAACCGGCCGATCTCGGACAACGCCTGGTCGCGCAGGGCTTCCAGGCCGAGGAACTGGAGACCGTGATGGTCGGCCAGATCGAACATCTGGTGCAGGATGTCGAACTGCCGCCAGGGGTACGCATCCGGCAGGCCGGGGTGGCCGGTGACTTCACCGACGACGTGACCCGCGCCAATCACCTGCAGAACGCCGTTTTCGGTGGCGGCGGCGCGACGGCTGTCGAGACCATCGATCGGCTCGAACGGTCCCGAGGCAACGCGACCATGTGGCTGGCCGAGGACGGCGACGAGGTGATCAGTGCCGGACGACTCGAGATCGTGCCGGGCACCGACTTCGCGGGCCTCTGGGGCGGTGTGACCCACGTTGCCCGCCGTGGCCAGGGCATCTATCGCGCGCTGACCGCGGCTCGGGCGGCGCACGCACAGCAAGCCGGAGTGAAGTTCATGCAAAGCGACTGCTCCCCGATGTCGCAGCCGATCCTCGAACGCAGCGGTCTGACCGCCGTCACCACCACGACCCCGTACATCTGGACGCGGGTCTGAGACACAATCGTCGGCATGACCGATCCGTACCGCGTCTGCGTCGTCTGCACCGGCAACATCTGCCGCTCCCCCATGGGCGAGGTGATCCTGCGTGAGCTCGTTGAGCGGGAAGGCTTGTCGGACAAGGTGATTGTCGACTCCGCTGGCACGGGCGGGTGGCACGTCGGTGACCCGGCCGACCCGCGGACGCTGACCGCACTCACGTCCGGCGGTTACGACGGGTCTGCGCACCGGGCACGTCAATTGAGCGCTGACGACCTGACCGAGCGCGACCTCATCGTCGTGGCCGACCGCGGCCACCTGGACGAGGTGGCGGAGATGGTCGAGGCGGGAAAGGGCAGCGCGCAGATCCGACTGCTGCGTGAGTTCGATCCGGACGCCGACAAGGACGAGGTCGACGACCCCTACTTCGGTGACGGGGTCGGATTCGACCGCTGCCGGGACGAGGTCGAGGCCGCCTGCCGCGGCCTGGTCGAGCACCTGAAGACCGTCACGTCACAGCGATGAGCCCGACACGCAGGGCGTCGGCGAAACCCGGGCCGGCAGAACGACCTTCACCAGACCGCCTCCGCGGTCTCGACCGCGGTGCTCCTCGGGCTGGTCACCTGCGGCGGCTACTTGATGCTGGCTGTCTCCGACTTCTCCGCTGCGTGGTGACAACCTCACCCAGGGCGGCCGGCGCCTACTCTCCCAGTTCGTCGACCGGGTGCCCCTCGGAGCCGGAGGCCACGCGGGCGACCCAACGCACGACGGTGAGGTCGTCGATCAGGCCGTGTCTACTGTCGTCCGGGATGGCGTCGTGCGGCATGACGAGGTACTGCAGGCAGGCGATCACCAGCCGCAGCCGGGCCGAGCGGGTGGCGTCCAGGGACGCGTACGGCTCGCCGCTCTCCAGGAACGCCTCGACGACCGCCGCGGCGATGTCGATGTTGACCGCGATCGGCTTGGCCCGCAAGAACTCCGACTCGATGACCTTCATCTCGACCTCCGCGAGCAACACGCGGAGTCGGTGGTCGTCACGGGCTGCGTCTTCGGCCATCCGGCGGCAGCGCGCGAAGGGTTCGGAAGCGAGCAGGCGCCGGGTAGCGGCATCAGCAGGCATGTTCCGAGGGTAGGCAGTTCGAGGAGGTCGGCGAGTCGGAATCCGCCAAACCCGTACCGATTCGACACCTTCGACCCGCCCGCGACATAGGGTCGAACGAGATATCGGACGAAGGAGCACCATGGCGATTCACACCGGCACCTGGCCCAACGGCGTCCCCTGTTGGGTCGACTGCTCGTACCAGGAGGCGCACCGTGGACTGCATCACGCGAAGGATTTCTACGGGCGCCTGTTCGGGTGGCGCGTCGTCGACGGCGACGACGACTACGCGATCTGTCTGAAGGACGACCACCCGGCTGCGGGGATCACGCTCACCCAGGACGAGAACGCGCCGACCGTGTGGAACACCTACCTCGCGGTGGACGACGTCGACACCTTCGTCCAGCGCGTGGCCCAAGCGGGTGGGCAGGTCATCCTGCCACCGCAGGAAGTCGGTGCATCCGGACGCATGGCGTTCTGCAGCGACCCGACCGGCGCGGTCTTCGGTCTCTGGCAGGGCGGTGAGCACCCCGGCTTCGGGATCAGCGGCGAGGCCGGCACGGTCGCCTGGAGCACCCTGCTGACCAAGGACCTCGGCGCTGCCCGCGCGTTCTACGCCGAGGTCTTCGGCTACACCTACGTCGACGCCGACGAATACGGCGTTGTGGCGGCGCTGCCCGACGGCACCCGCATCTGCAGCATCCACCTGGCCGACCAGTTGCCGGACGATGCGTCCGCCAGTTGGCTGCCCCACTTCGGCGTCGCCGACCGCGACTCCTCGGCGCAATTGGCGCAGGAACTCGACGGATTCATCCTGATGACCTTCGACTCCCCGATGGGTCCGGAGGCGATCATCCAGGCCAAGCACGGCGAGGTGTTCGGCATCGTCGAGGTCGAAGAGGCCTGACCCCCTTTCGCCGAGTGGCCGGGTCATGAACTGGTGGCCGGGTTATCGCCCGGCCGCTGGTTCATATCCCGGCCACTCGGCGTACGGGGGCGCTGGAAGAATGAGGGCCATGCGTTCCCTCGCCGACACCCAGCCGCCCATCGCCCTCGGAGCACTCGACGGTCGTTACCGCGCTGCGGTCTCCCCGCTCGTCGACCACCTGTCCGAGGCGGCGCTCAACCGGCAACGGGTCAACGTCGAGGTGGAGTGGCTGATCCATCTCACCGCCCAGGGCGCGGTGCCCGGCGTCCGTACGCTCACCGAGTCCGAGCAGCAGCAACTTCGTGACGTCGTCGAGAACTTCGACCAGGACGACGTCACTGAACTCGCCGAGATCGAGCGCGAGACCGTCCACGACGTCAAGGCGGTGGAGTACTTCCTCAAGCGGCGACTGACCGCGATCGTCGGCGAGGACGACGCCAAGGGCCTGTCCGAACTCATCCACTTCGCGTGCACGAGCGAGGACATCAACAACCTCTCGTACGCGCTGATGGTGCAGGGTGCGACCCAGCAGGTCTGGCTGCCCCGTGCGAAAGCATTGGTGGACGCCGTCTCCACCATGGCGAACCACCTCAAGGACGTTCCGCTGCTGGCACACACCCACGGGCAGCCGGCGACCCCGACCACGCTGGGCAAGGAACTCGCGGTCCTTGCGCACCGACTGCGCCGCCAGCTCAAGCGCATCGAGCGAGCGGAATTCCTCGGCAAGATCAACGGTGCGACCGGCACCTACGGCGCCCACACCGCCGCAGTCCCGAGCACCGACTGGGTGGAGATCAGCCGGACGTTCGTCGAAAGCCTTGGGCTGCAGTGGAATCCGCTGACCACGCAGATCGAGAGCCACGACTGGCAGGCCGAGCTCTACAGCGACATCGCCCGGTTCAACCGCATCCTGCACAACCTGTGCACGGATGTGTGGACCTACATCTCGATGGGCTACTTCGCCCAGGTGCGCGGCCAGGGCACGGTCGGATCGTCGACGATGCCGCACAAGGTCAACCCGATCCGCTTCGAGAACGCCGAGGCGAACCTCGAGGTCAGCAGCGCACTGCTGGACGTTCTCGCGTCCACCCTCGTGCAGTCGCGCCTGCAGCGTGACCTCACCGACTCCTCGATGCAGCGCAACATCGGCACCGCGTTCGGCCATTCGCTGCTCGCTATCGACAACGCCGGACGTGGCCTGGCCGGCCTCGACGCCGTCCCGGTGGCCATGGCGGCCGACCTCGACGCGAACTGGGAGGTGCTCGGTGAGCCGATCCAGTCGGCGATGAGGGCCCTCGGCGCACAAGGGGTTCCCGGGATGGAGCAGCCGTACGAGCGGCTCAAGGAACTCACCCGCGGACGTCGGATCAACTCCGACGACCTGCAGGAGTTCGTCCGCGGACTCGGCCTGCCCGAGGAGGTGCAGGCCCGCCTGCTCGCCCTCACCCCCGCCACCTACGTCGGCCTGGCCCCGCAGCTCGTCGCCTACCTGGACCGCTGAGAACGCGCAGTCGCCCTGGGCGAGAACAACGAGGAACGCGAGCGGTTTCGGCGCGTACGGATTCGTTCCTCATCCGTACGGCTCAACCAGCTGAGGTTACGAGCTCATCCACCACCGCTGGTTGAGCCTGGACGCAGCGGTCGACCACGGCCGCAGCAGTCAGCGTGCTCGAACGAAGGTGCGGGCGATCAACGACCTGGTTTCGGCCGGGTCGATCACGTCGTCGATCTCGAAGACCCGGGCGGCGTTGAGCGCCTTGGCGTGCTGCTGCATGAGAGCCGTCTGTTCCTTGACCGTCTGTTCACGCTCCTCGGCCGCCAGAGCGGCGAGCTCCTTGGCCATGCCGAGGCGGACTGCACCTTCCAGACCCATCGGACCCAGGTGGGCGTCCGGCCACGCGACGGTCAGCAGCGGGCGGTGCGTGCTCCCGCCGAGCATCGCCTGCGCTCCGAGCCCGTACCCGCGTCGCAGCACCACACCCACCAGCGGCGTGGTGAGCCGCGCGCCGGCGGTCACCAGCCTGGACGCTTCACGGACCAGTCCATCCTGCTCGGCGTCCGGGCCCACCATGAAGCCAGGAGTGTCGACGAGCGACACCACGGGAAGTTGCCAGCGCTCGCACAGGTCGAGGAAGTCCGCTCCCTTCGCGGACGCCGCGGTGGTCAGCGCCCCGGCGAGGTGCGTCGACTGGTTGGCGATGAAACCGACCGGCATCCCCTCGACACGTGCGATGCACGTGACGAGCTCAGGCGCCCACCCAGAGCGCAGCCAGGTGATCGAGTCCATGTCGGCGAGGGTCTCGATAACCCGATGGACGTCGAAGGACTCCCGTTCGTTGTGCGGCAGGATCTCCCGGGCGAGATTCTGCTCCTCGGACGGCGCGTCCGGTTCGTGGGCGCGGGCCCCGAGATAGCCCAGGATGCGCCGGGCGACCTCGACGGCTCCCTCTTCGTCCTCCGCCACGACATCGAGCACCCCGTTCGCGCTCTGGACGTTGACCGGACCGATCTCCTCGGGCGCGAACTGACCCAGGCCACCACCGGCGATCATGGCCGGTCCGGCCATGCCGAGGTTCGCGTCCGGAGTGGCGATCCGCAGGTCGGCACATCCGGCGAGCACTGCATTTCCGGCGAAGCATCGTCCCGAGACGATCGCGATCTTCGGGATGCGTGCGGCGCCCCAGATCGCGAACAGGTCGAGGTCGAGGTAAGAGACCCCGGGCAGGTCGGTGTCTCCCGGACGTCCCCCGCCGCCTTCGGTGAAGAACACCGTCGGGACGTTCATGCGAAGGGCGGTCTCGACCAGGCGGTCGGTCTTGTGGTGCCCGCGCATTCCCTGCGTGCCGGCCATGACCAGGTAGTCGTAGGACAGCACCGCACACGGCGCACCGTCGACGGTCGCAGTGCCGCCGATGATGCCGTCGGCCGGCGCCTCGACCACGAGGTCGGCGAGGGGACGCCGCTGCTCCTGGGCAGGCGTGACGAAGCGCCCGTACTCGATGAACGACCCGTCATCGACGAGGTCGGCGATGTTCTCGCGGGCGGTGCGCCGTCCCTGGGCGTGACGTTTGGCCACCTTGTCGGCACGAGCTTCATCACCGGTCAGGTAGCGGCGGGCGAGAACCTCATTCAGTCCTTGCACCGGGACGTCGTCAGTCACGCGCCGACGGTATCGCGGCGTCAGTTGCGGCGGGCGATGTCCCCGCTGAGCGCGGTGGCGAAGGTGCACCATGCCGCGTAGGCACCGAGCGCGACCGTACGCAAGCCGCGGTTGGACACGTCAGCACGTCGGGCCAGGTCGGCACTGCTCACGGCCAATGCAGCGGCCACGACCGTCGCGGCCGCGGGCTTGTGTGCCCGGAAGAACACACCGCTCCACCCCGCGTTCAGCACCATGTTGACAGCGAGCGCCTTCTTGTACGAGTTCGTCTGCGACACAGGCGATTCAGCCATCGTCGCGGCGGACGCGAGCGCGGTCGTGGTGTAGAGCGTCGTCCACGCGACCGGGAAGGCCCAGGTCGGCGGCTGCCACGGCGGCAGGTCGAGGCTCTTGTACCAGCGGCTGTTCGGGTCGGTCAGCAACGAACCCACAAGGGCTGTTACCCCCACGATCGCCGCGGAGGTCTTGACCGAACGCGACCACGCGCGGGTGTCGACGTCCTTGGTCGCGCGGTGCACCGACTCCTCGAACCCGGCGAGTCCACCCTCGGGCGGTGACACGTACTCGTCGATGTCGTTCTCCGATGCAACTGCGTCATGCACCAGGCTCCCGGCCAACGGCTTGGCGACCCCTGCCGACACGGGGGTGACGAGCCCGACCCAATGACCGGCGAGGTTCGGCGTGAGCACCGGAACGGTCGCAATCCGCCTCTTTGGCAACCCGATTGCGGACGCATACCGGCGCATCATGTCGGCGTAGGTGAGCACGTCCGGGCCGGCGATGTCGAAGGCGCGGTTCACCTCCTGCGGCAAGTCAGCCGCGCCGACGAGGTAATGGATGACGTCGTCGTCGCAGATCGGCTGGATCTTGCTCTTCAGCCAGCGGGGAGCGATGACCAGCGGCAGTCGCTCGGACAGGTGACGCAGCATGTCGAAGGACGCCGATCCCTCGCCGATCACGGTGCCGGCCTGCAGCACGGCGGTCGGCACACCGGAGTCGAGCAGGATCTTGCCGACCTCCACCCGCGATGCGAGGTGCGGCGACAATTCGCCAGAGGGGTGCAGTCCGCTCAGGTAGACCATCCGGTCGACGCCGGACTTCTTTGCAGCAGAGGCGAATCTGGACGCCATTTCTCGGTCGCGTTCCTCGAAGTCACCCTCGCCGTCCATCGAGTGCAGCAGGTAGTACGCGACATCGACGCCGGCGAGAGACTTCGCCAGGTCAGCAGGTTCGCAAGCGTCACCCTCGACTGCCTCCACGCGCTCGGCCCATGCCGACGCAAGTGAATCGGGGTGACGACTGAGCACCCGCACGCGGAAACCCGCGTCGAGGAGTGCCGGCACCAAACGGCCGCCGACGTGGCCGGTTGCTCCGGTGACCAGGGCAAGACGGGACGAGCTCATAAGCTTCCTCCGAGGCAATCGTGGTGAACGGACCGGCAGACGCCGGGAGTGTCTACTGACCGGCGGCGGGCCGACGATATTGATCCCGGGACGTCAGCAGGAATTCGGCTGAGTCTCGGAGGTGTTCGGGCAAGCGGTCGGCACCGATCACGGCGGCGACCGAGGGCGTCGCGCCTCGTCCCCCGATGGCCATCGGCCAGCGTTGCGAGAGCCGACGCAGGGCTCCTGCACGGGCCTCGAAGACGGTGCGCCGGGTGCCCGACATGATGATGAGGTCGGGGTCGAGTCGTTCGCATGCGCCGTAGAGGTCCTTCAGCGGGGTGTTGCTGCCGAGGTAACGCACCCGCCATCCGGCATCGGACATCAGGACGCCGAGCGCGAGCAGCGGGATGTCATGCAACTCCTTGGGCGGGCAGGCCAGCACCGCGATGGGAGCGTCCGCGTCGTCCACCAGCCTGGCCAGCGAGCCGACCCTTCGACGAACGATATGGCTGACGAAGTGTTCCTGCGCGACGCTGATCCGACCCGCTTCCCATTCCGTGCCCACCTGCTGCAGGTGCGGCATCAGAATGTCGTGAATGGTATCGGCGACACCGAACTCGTCGATAGCGCGGTCGAGCACCGACACGAACGTGAACTCGTCGAATTCACCTGCAGCAGAATCGAGTTCGCGGCGCAGTCGCAACCCCTGCTCCGCGCTCGCCGAGCGAATCGGTCGGCCCTGGGTGACTGCGGAAACGGCGGCCGAAATCGGCACGCCTTTCTCCCGCAAGGCGAGCACCCGGCGTGCGAGGTCGAGGTCGGCCTCGGAGTACAGGCGGTATCCTGCGGGCGTGCGCTCGGGCTCGAACAGTCCGTACCGGCGCTCCCATACGCGCAGTACATCGCTCGAGACGCCGACGAGTTCGGCGAGGCGCCCGATCCGCATGCTAGGTTCATTGGCCACCGGCTCAACCTAACCCCTTGCGTGCGACAGCAGTGCGAAACCTTGGACAAAGCTTTGACATCTTGATGGCACGGCGGTCAGTCTGAGAAATCCACGACCAAGGAGACTCGATGGCCACTCAGACCGGTACTCGGCCGGCTGCTTGTCATTGGCGCGACACCGCGGCCGCCGACCGGGCCCTTTCGGCGATGCTCGGGGATGGGCGCAGCAGGGCCGCTTTGAGCAGCCCGGACCACACGCGTCTGTGGAATGCACTCGAGGACGCGAGCATCGGAGGAAAGCGATTCCGGCCGGCTCTCGTCCGTGCCGCTCACGACACGTTCGACGGCACCGAGCACGAGGCTGTCGCACAGGTCGGTGCGGCGATCGAATTACTGCACACCGCCTTCGTCATCCAGGACGACGTCATCGACGGGGATGACATCCGTCGCGGGCGTCCGAACGTCAGTGGCACCTTCCGCACCTGGGCTCGAGAGCACGGCGCGGACGAGGACGCAGCCGCCGAACTCGCCTTCACCGCAGGGATTCTCGCCGGTGACCTGGCCATGGCCACGGCGTTGCGCGCGATCGCCACCTGCGGCGTCTCCCCCGCCGTCACGAACCGTCTGCTCGACCTGTTCGACACTGCGCTGCAGATCACGACCGCGGGCGAACTGGCCGACGTCCGCCTCTCGCTCGGACTTGAACCGGCATCCACCGACGCCAGCCTGCAGATGGCAGAACACAAGACGAGCGCCTACTCCTTCTCCCTTCCGTTGCAGGCGGGCGCGCTGCTCGCAGGTGCCGGACCCGACATCGTGCAGGAGTGCGATGTCGTCGGACGCCACCTCGGCGTCGCCTTCCAACTCGCGGACGACCTGCTGGGTGTGTTCGGCAATCCGGATCTGACCCGTAAGAGCACGACCTGCGATCTGCGCACCCGCAAGCAGACCCCGCTGCTGAGCCACGCACGTTCCACCGACGAGTGGGACGAGATCGACAGTCATCTCGGACGCGACCTCGGCGACGCCGAGCTGGCAGAAGTGCGCCGACTGCTGACCCGGAACGGCTCCCGAGAGTTCGTGACCGGGCTGATGCACGAGCACCTGCGCCTCGCGCAGGCGCACATCACGGCGCTCGGCCTGCCCACGGAACTGCCGTCGATCATCACCGACAGCCTCACCCTGCTGCTCGACGACAGCGAAGCGGCATGAGGAGTGTTCATGGCACGAACGAGCTCTACGACTCGGTGGCCCGGGCCGGTGCCGACCTGGTGATCCGCCGGTATTCCAGCTCGTTCGGGATGGCATCCCGGCTGCTGCGTGAGCCGGTGCGCGGCCACGTCCGCAACGTGTACGCACTGGTCCGGATCGCCGACGAGATCGTCGACAACCCGGATGCGGACCTGGGCAGCACCGAGCGCTCGGCCATGCTGGACGCGCTCCTCGCCGACGTCCGCCAGTCCCTGGTCACCGGCTACAGCGCGAACCTCATTGTGCACGCCTTCGCGCTGACCGCTCGGGCCTGCGACATCGGCGATGACCTCATCGACCCCTTCTTCGCATCGATGGCGCGTGACCTCGACCCCGCACCGCACACACCCGAAAGCATCGACCGTTATGTCTACGGGTCGGCGGAGGTCGTCGGGTTGATGTGCCTGCGGGTCTTCCTGGCGACCGAGGCGGACCGGTCCGCGCGGTACGACGAACTGGCGCCGGGGGCGCGACGGCTCGGCGCCGCGTTCCAGAACATCAACTTCCTGCGCGACCTCGCCCAGGACACGGATACCCTCGACCGTGGCTACTTCCCCGGGGTCGACCCCGACAACTTCACCGACGCCGATCGCGACCGCATCCTGAACGACATCGACGCCGACCTCGCGGCTGCCCAGAACGCCATCGACCACCTCCCCCCGTCCAGCCGACGAGCCGTCCAGGCCGCACACGACACGTTCGCCGAACTCGGCGTCCGTCTACGCGCCACGCCGGCCGAGCAGATCCGACGCGAACGGGTTCGTGTGCCCGGACGCGTCAAGCTGCGCATCGCCGGCAATGCCGTTCGTCAGGACCTGCGATGACGGCGGGTACCGGTTCGCGACGGGTCGTGGTCATCGGTGGTGGGATCGCCGGTCTGGCCACTGCGGGTCTGCTCGCGGCCCAGGGCCACGACGTCGATCTGTTGGAGAAGAACGACGTACTGGGCGGCCGCGTCGGCAGCCTGGAGCGGGACGGTTTCCGGTTCGACACCGGCGCGTCCTGGTACCTGATGCCCGAAGTGTTCGAGCATTTCTTCGAGCTTCTCGGCACCACCGTCGAGAGCGAACTCGACCTGGTCCGGCTCGACCCGAGCTATCGAGTGTTCTTCCAGGATCACCCCGAGTCCGTCGACGTCCGTCCGGACCGCGATGTCAACCGGGCCGTCTTCGAGTCGCTGGAGCCGGGCGCGGGCAAGAGCCTGGACGCTTACCTGTCGTCGGCGCAGGACACGTACGACATGGCGATGCGCCGCTTCCTCTACTCCAACTTCGATTCGACGGCGTCGTTCTTCGGCACCGACGTCATCCGGCGCAGTCCGAAACTGTCCCGGTTGCTGACCCAGTCGCTCGAAGGGTTCGTCGCGGATCGCTTCAGCGACAACCGAATTCGTCAGATCCTGGGATACCCGGCGGTCTTCCTCGGTTCTTCACCGGATCGCGCGCCGAGCATGTACCACCTGATGAGCCGGCTCGACATCGCCGGATCGGTGCTCTACCCACAGGGTGGTTTCACCGAACTCATCCGCGTGATCGCGGCGCTTGCCGAGAAGCACGGAGCCCGGTTGCACACAGGCTCGGCTGTCACCCGGATTCTGACCGACGGATCCGCCAAGCCCACCGTGACCGGCGTCGAGCACCTCAGCGCGGATGGCGCAGCGTCCGTGATCGAGGCCGACGTCGTCGTCGGTGCGACCGATCTGCACCACCTGGAGACCACCCTGCTCCCCGAGAAGCAGCAGACCCACCCGGAGAAGGCGTGGACCAAGCGCTCACCCGGGCCCGGTGCGGTGCTCGCCCTCCTCGGTGTGGAAGGTGAGATGCCGCAGCTGCCACATCACTCCTTGTTCTTCACCGCGGACTGGAAACAGAATTTCGGCGACATCTTCGGCAAAGCTGCGCGCGTCCCCGAACCCGCGTCCATTTATGTCTGCAAGCCGTCGGCGACCGACCCGAGCGTGGCCCCCGAGGGGCACGAGAACCTGTTCGTGCTGATTCCTGTCCCTGCCGACACCGAGATCGGCCACGGCGGCCCGGACGGCACCGGCGACGAGCAGGTCGAGCGAGCCGTCGATGCGGCCATCGACCAAATTACGCAGTGGGCGGACGTACCCGATCTGCGGGAGCGAATCCTGGTGCGGCACACCATCGGTCCCGCCGACTTCGCCGACGACTACAACGCCTGGCGCGGCGGCGCGCTCGGTCTGGAGCACACGCTGCGCCAGAGCGCCTTCCTGCGCCCGTCGAACGTGTCGTCGAAAGTGGACGGGCTCTACTACGCGGGTGCCAGCACGGTGCCGGGCGTCGGACTACCGATGTGCCTGATCAGCGCCGAACTCGTGCTCAAGCGCCTCACCGGCGATCGGTCCAGTTCCCCGACCCTGGTGGACGGTCGATGAGTCTCGAACGCTTCGCCTACCTGGCGATGCTGGTCTTCTGCGTGGGCGCGACGCTGCCGTTGGTCCCCGCGTTCGGGCTGGAGCTGGGCCGCAGGTGGCGCCGGCTGCTGCTCACCGTGGTCCTCGCCGGAACTCCGTTCCTGATCTGGGACGTGCTGGTGACCCACGCCGGACACTGGTGGTTCGACGCCGATCAGACCCTGCCCTGGCGTATCGGCGGTCTGCCACCGGAGGAGATCCTCTTCTTCGTCGTAATCCCCATCGTCAGCGTCATCACCTTCGAAGGGGTCCGAACAGTCCTGCGCCACGGCGGTATTCGCGCAACGGTCCGACGTGACCCGGCCGACGGACAGGAACGCTGATGTCGTACACCGTCCTGGCCGTCCTCGGGGTCGTGGCGAGCATCGCTGTCGACCGCTGGGGTCTGCGCACCCGGCTGACCACGTCCCGCACGTGGTGGTTGTCGTACGCGATCATCGTGTTCTTCCAGATCCTGACCAACGGTTGGCTGACCGGCCGCCGCATCGTCCAGTACAACCCTGACGTCATCATCGGCGACTCCGAGGTCGTGGCGTTCGGACGTGGACGCCTTCTCTTCGCCCCTGTGGAGGACCTCGCTTTCGGATTCGCGTTGGTGCTCACCAGTTGCGCGGTGTGGGTCTGGTCGGGACGTCGGGAGAAGGCATCGGCATGAATCTCGCTGCCCGGCTGGCAGCGCTGCAACCGGCCGATATCGGTGTGCCAGGGCCGAGTTCGGCCGACATGGCGCGTGCCTTTCGGTCGGTGCGTCGCGACCCGCTCACCTTCCTGACCGAGGTGACCGAACGCTTCGGCGACACCGTCGCCTTCCCCGTGCCCGGTGCACCGGCCGTGTTGCTGAACGACCCTGCTCACGTTCGCCAGGTGCTGCAGACCTCGGCTCGCAACTGGGGCAAGCAGACCGTGCAGTATGCCGCGCTGGCCCGGGTGACCGGGCCCGGCCTGCTTGCCTGCGCCGAACCGAACTGGATCGAGCACCGACGCCTGGCCGCGCCGGCTTTCCACCGCCGGCGTCTGGAGGCAGTCAGCGAGCAGGTGCGTGACGCCGCACGCACCGTCCTCGCCGATCAAACCCCTACTGCCCACTCGGGGTCCGTCGTCGACGTCAGTCCGCTGATGCATCGCATCGGCCTGGACGCAGTCGGCCGTGCCATCTTCTCCAGCGACCTCACCGCCAGCACCGAACGCCTCCTCGACGCATCCAGCGCCGCGGCCGAGTTCATCGTCCGCCTCGGTCGATCGGTGCTGCCGACCGCACAGTGGGCGCCGACCCGTACGAACCTCCGATTGCGTTCGGCGCGGAGGGAACTCGACGCGGTGGCTACCGACATCATCGCCGCTCGACGCCGGACAGCCGCGCCCTCGACGCCTGACTTTCACGGCGACGATCTGCTCGGTCTGCTCATCGACAGCGAGCTCACCGACGTCGAGATCAGGGACGAACTGATCACGATGGTGATCGCCGGTCACGAGACCGTCGCCGCCGCGCTCAGCTGGACGCTCATGTTGCTGGCCGAGCACACCGAGATTCAGGATCGGATGCGCGCCGAACTCGGCGCGCTCGGTTCGCCGGTTTCCATGTTGACCCCCCGCGAGCAACTGCCGATCACCCGTGCGGCCATCGACGAGGCTCTGCGCTTGTACCCGCCTGCCTGGGCGATCTCCCGGCGTTCACTCGCTGCCGAGCGGGTCGGCGACGTCGACCTCCCGGCAGGCACATTGGCGATCATCAGCCCGTGGCTGTTGCACCGACGAGGCGAATCCTGGCCCGAGCCAACGCAATTCCGGCCGGAGCGATTCATACAGGGCGTTCCGACATCGGGTTACATCCCGTTCGGACAGGGTCCGCGGCTGTGCATCGGACGTGACTTCGCGCTAGGCGAGATGCTCGTGGTGATCGGCGAACTGTTGTCGTCCTACCGGCTCGACACGCCTGCGGGCTGGACGCGGCCGGAGCCGGAGACGCTCGTTGCTGTGCATCCGCGCGGCGGGATGCCCCTGCGACTGACTCCTGCGGATCACCATGCTTGAGGTGCTGTACGCGGTGGTGCTCGTCGCCGCCGTACTCGCCGGCTACGGGCTGATGCTCCGGTTCCGCGTCGTCGCTGCGGGCGGAAGCGCCGCCGGTGACGTGTGCGCGATCATTCCGGCTCGCAACGAGCAGGCATCCTTGCCGGCCTTACTCGAATCCTTGGACCGGTCGACCGTCCCGGTGCGCGTGCTCGTCGTCGACGACGCATCGACGGATGCGACGGTCGCCCTCGCCCGCGAGGCCGGCGTCGAGGTGATCTCGCCCGGCACCCCTCCGCCGGGGTGGACCGGCAAGGCGTGGGCCTGTCACGTCGGAGCCAACTCCACCGACGCGGAACTACTGCTGTTCCTGGACGCCGACACGGTGCTCGCGTCCGGCGCCCTCGGCGGCATCGTCGACCTGCATCGAAGGTTCGGCGGCCTGATCTCCGTGCAGCCGTACCACCGGGTGCAGCGCACTTATGAGCAACTGTCTGCATACTTCAACGCCGTCGCGGTGATGGCCAGCGGTGTGTTCGCGTCCGGAGTCGGACGACGTCCGATGGCCTTCGGCCCCTGTCTGCTCACCTCCCGAGACGACTACGAGCGCGCAGGCGGGCACGCAGCGGTGCGTGGGAAGATCCTGGACGACGTCGAACTGGCAGCCGCCTACGAGAAGGCCGGGCTGTCGGTGTACTGCGTTGCCGGTGGTTCGCAGATCCGAATGCGCAGCTATCCCAACGGAATTCGACAGCTGGTCGCCGGATGGACCAAGAACATGGCGTCCGGTGCAGCCGCCACTGATCCGCGGGCCGGCCTTGCCACCGGGCTGTGGATCTGCGCCCACCACCTCGTCGCCGTGAACACACTGTTCGCCCTGTGGACGGCTGCCGGCGACGCTGACGAGGCTCTTCCCGCGGGCATATGGCTGGTCGCGTGGATGGTGTTCGCACTCCAACTCCGGGTCGTTCTGCGCCGTGTCGGGTCCTTCCGCTGGTGGACCTGGGCACTGTTCCCGCTGCCCCTCCTGGCCTTCGACCTGTTGTTCGCAATCTCCACCGTGAACACCCTGCGCGGCTCGGTGCGCTGGCGCGAGCGGACCGTGCGGTTGGGGGCGTGATGCTCGACTACGTCATGCCGCAGGGCTGGACCGTGTTGGCCGACATCGCCGCCTGGGGTGTCATCCATGCGGCGACGGGATACGCAGCCCACCGACTCACCCCGCAGTGGCTCGCCCGAGATCACCGGCTGTTGCGCCCGCTCGCCTTCGAGCAGGGCGGACGCTGGTACCGCCGCCGGTTGCGGATCAACCGATGGAAGGACGCTCTGCCGGAGGCCGGCGCGCTGTTCGCCGGCGGGGTCAGCAAACGCGAGCTGCCCGCCCTCGACCAATCCGGTCTGAAACTGTTCGTCCGCGAGACCCGCCGCGCCGAACTCGGCCACTGGTGGGCGATGCTCGCCGGCCCGGTGTTCATGCTGTGGAACCCGCCCGCGATCGCTGCCGTGCTCATCGGGTACGGAATCGCGATCAACCTGCCGTTCATAGCGATTCAGCGATACAACCGCTTCCGCACTGAGCCTCTCCTGCGGCGGGCGCGATGACGAATTCAACCGTGACCCCGAGGTCCGAGCGAGAGGTCGAACCAACGCGGCACGGGCCCATTGCCCAGTTGCTGATCGCGCTGTCGCCGCTGTCCCTCGTCCTGATCGGGTACGCGCTCACCCACTGGATCACCGCGCCGCTGCTCGACGACCCGACCCACGCCACCAACCGCATCGGGATCGGCCTGCAGGTTTCCGGCCCCGCGGATGTCGACCGCAGCTTTTTCACAGCGGTGCCGACCGTCTGGCTGCAGGAGCACTTCGCGATGGGGGAACCGCACTGGTGCGACGCCGTCGCGTCGGTCATCTATGTGACCCACTTCATAGGTATCCCGTTGGTGACGGCGCTGGCGTGGTTCCGCATCCGCGCCCGGTTCACGCGCTGGATCGGCGCCGTCCTGGCCTTCAGCACCCTCGGCATGGCCGGGTACGTGCTCTACCCGGCCGCGCCGCCGTGGTGGGCGTCGGACCGCGGTGAGATCGGACCGGTCGTTCGCACCTCGGCCAGCGGCTGGGACTACCTGCACCTGCGACCGATCGGGCAGCTGCTCGAAGGCCTGCAGGACGGCAGCAACCCGGTAGCGGCGATGCCGTCCCTGCACGCCGGAGCCGCGCTGCTGGTGGCGCTGTTCCTCGCGCCCCACGTCGGACGACGCGGACGCGTCCTGCTCGGTACCTACGTCGTGGGAATGGCAGTGACGCTCGTGCTCACCGCAGAGCACTACGTCATCGATGTGCTTGTCGGTTGGCTGGTCGCCGTCGTCGCGATCGCGGCGAGCCGGAAGCTGCGACCGTCCAGCACCACAGCACCTCTGCCGAGCCCGGCACCGAATGCACCAGTACTTCACCAGTACTCCGTATCCCGAGTTCAGGAGGCAGCAGATGACTGCACAGACCATTGAAGAAGTCGTCCTGCTGGACGAGCACGGCAACGCCGTCGGCACCTGCCCCAAGAGCGAGGTGCACAACGAATCGACACCCCTGCACCTTGCGTTCTCCTGCTACGTCATCGATGAGTCCGGACGCGTGCTGGTGACCAAACGGGCGCTGCGCAAGGAGACCTGGCCCGGTGCGTGGACGAACAGTTGCTGCGGCCACCCTGCTCCTGGCGAGTCGGTCGAGGACGCCGTCCGGCGCCGCACCCGCCAGGAACTCGGCATCGAACTCACCGATCTCCGCCCGGCCCTGCCGGATTTCCGGTATCGCGCGGTGATGGACAACGGAATCGTCGAGAACGAAGTCTGTCCGGTCTACGTCGCCGTTTGCACCGAGCCGGACGACCTGAGCCCCGACCCGGCTGAGGTCGCCGCCATCGAGTGGCACGACTGGGCCGCGTTCCGTTCACAGGTGCTCTCCGGCGAACGCGACGTGAGTCCGTGGTGCGCGTTGCAGGTGGCCGAACTTCCGGAAGAACTCGCTGACTGAGGCCCAGATCGGGGTCGTGATGTGGTGGCCTACGGCGGAGTTGGTGGCCATGGGAGCAGGTCGAAGTCCGTCAAGGACCACTGACTCACCCGGCGGCCACCAACTCGAGCCGAGACCGTCGTTGGGCTGTCCCTGGATGTGACTCCCGCCGAGCGCTGCACGTCAGGTGCCGGAAGGAGCGGGGACCGATCATCGACCCATGGCGTGAGAGTCAGGCGAGCTGGTAGCCCGCCTCGTCGACAGCAGCCGCGATGTCGGCGTCCGCGATCGGGGCGTCACTGGTGATCGTGACGGGCGAATCACCGCCGGCAACGAGGTCGATCTGCACGTCCTGCACACCGTCGATCGACGTGAGTTCTTCCGTGACCGCACCCACGCAGTGCCCGCAGGTCATGCCCGAGACGGTGATCTTCTTGGTTTCCATTGCAGTTCTCCTTCGTCAGCTCTTCACGAGGCGTGCGATGGCGTCGGACGCCTCCCGCACCTTGGCCTGGGCGGCCTCGTCCGATTCACGGGCAGCGTCGACGACGCAGTGTCCGATGTGGTCCTCCAGCAACCCGAGGCTGACTGCCTGCAGCGCCTTGGTGATCGCGCTGACCTGAGTGAGGACATCGATGCAATAGGTGTCGTCCTCGACCATGCGCTGGATGCCGCGCACCTGGCCTTCGATCCGGCGCAGCCGCTTGAGGTAGTCGTCCTTGGTCCCGGTATAACCCGCCATGCAGTCACTATACCCCTCGGGGGTATTTCGACGGCGGGCCGAGAACGACGAACCCCGCCTCACCGGGAGACGGGGTTCGTGGTTGATCAGATCTCGACGCGTCCGCCGGGTGTGTCGAACGTGACCGACAGGACGCAGGGCGTGCCGTGCGGCGCGACGAACTCGAAGTCGATGCCGGGCTCCCACTCGTCGCGGTCGACGCCCGGCTCACCGAGCAGGCCGAGCCACTCACGCACGCGGTCGGGCGAACCGGCGATGGTCATTGCCCTCAGGTCGGCAGCGGTGTCGCCGATCTCGGACGGGTGCGGCGCGTTGCCGTCCCACGCGATGAAGAACGGCACCTGAGCATCGGACATCAGACCCTTGACACCCAACTGTGTCCAGGTGACCTCGGTGCCGTCCGGACGGTGCCGGTTGCCGGGCGCCGCGGTGCGACCGACGAGCTTCTCGGCGGCCCCCATGTCAGCAACCTCGACGACCCAGCCCAGCCAGCCGCCACCCTGCTCGGAACGGGCGCGGACGGCCTGGCCGAACGGTGCCTTGTCGGACGCCGGGTGGTCGAGCACCTCGACGACCTCGATGAAACGCCGGTTCGCCAACGGGATGATCACGTTGCGCGTTCCGAAGCGGGGGTGAACCCCGCTGTCGCCGGGTTCGACACCCAGCGCCTCCCCCAGACGCTTCGCCGTGGGGATCAAGCCCTCGGCCTCAGCGGCATAAACCACATGGTCGACTCGCATGCCATAGATCGTGCCACTGCGATCAGTCCGGAACGTAATCGGGGTCACCTCCACGGGGGCCTCCCCTGGTCGGACCACTCGCAGGTGAGGGCGCTCAGCGTCGGGCACGTTGACGCACCGCCTCGTACAGCACGATCGCGGCGGACGTCGAGACGTTGAGCGAGTTGGCGCGACCCACCATCGGGATCCTGATCCGCGCGTCCGCCCGCTCCAGCACTTCGTCGCTCAGGCCGTACTTCTCGGTGCCGACCGCGATGGCGACCGGTCCGGTGAGGTCGGCGTCGGTATGCAGAAGCTCGGTGTCGGGCGTTGCGGCGAGCAGGTGAATACCGTTGCGATGCAGATAGTTCAGAGCTTCATCCGTGGAAGCGGAGGCGACCGGCACCGAGAACACCGTGCCCTTCGAGCCGCGCACCACGTTGGGGTTGCCCCAGTCGGTCACCGGGTCGGCAGCGATGACCGCGTCGACACCGGCGGCGTCCGCAGTGCGCAACATCGCACCCAGGTTGCCCGGCTTCTCCACCCCCTCGGCGACGAGCACCAATGGGTCGGCCGGCAGGTCCAACTGGTCCAGCCCGTGTCGGACGGACGGAGCCACAGCGAGGAAGCCGTCCGCGCCTTCGCGATACGCGACTTTCTCGAACGCCTGCCGCGCCAGCCGCACCACCTCGACCCCGTTGTCGCGTTCCTCATCCACCACCTGCTGCTGCACGTCGGCGTCGAGCATCAGCTCCGGGCAGAAGTACAACGTGCGTAACCGGACGCCGGCTTCGAGCGCGAGCACGAGTTCGTCGTACCCCTCGAGCAGGGTCAGACCGAGTTCTTCACGAGTTCGCCTGCGCCGTAGTGAGATCAACTGCTTCAGGCGTGGGTTCGCCGCGGACGTGATGGTCAACTCAGCCATGATTCGCCTCGGAATCGCTCACAGCGACTCCAGCACCTGCGCGAGACCGTCTTCCTCGACGGTACCGGTCACCTCGTTCGCGACAGCCTTCACGTCGTCCGGCGCCTGACCCATCGCCACACCACGCCCGGCCCAGGTGAGCATCTCCAGGTCGTTGCGATGGTCGCCCACCGCGACGGTGTCGGCAAGGTCGATCTCCAGGTGCTCGCGGATCTTCTCCAACGCGAACGCCTTGCTGACACCCTCGGGGTTGATGTCGAGCCAGGCGGTGTAGCCGACGCCGTAGTTCACGCCGTGCAGTCCGAGGCCCTCGGCGAGCTCGACGAACTGCTCGGCGGTGCCGCTCGGTGAGCGGAAGGTGATTCGGGTGGTCGGCTGTGCGAGTTCCTCCCAGGGCACGACGCGCACCTCGCCGACGAGCTCGCCGTCCGGGAAGTGGTCACTGACCAGGTAACCCTCGCCGATGACCTCGACGGCGACGAGTCCGTCCGGCCATGCCCCCTTCAACCGGTCGAGCACCGGACGCGGATCGAAGGTGATGCTGTCGATCAGCCGGTAACCGTGCGGTTCCTGTGGGTCGATCTGCGCCGTCACTGCACCGTTGGAGCAGACGAGGTAACCCGCCTGCAGACCGAGCAGTTCGACGATCGGCATCGTGCCGGTGACCGAGCGACCGGTCGCGATGACCACCTCGTGCCCGGCGGCGATCGTCTCGGACACCGCCTTACGGACGCGGTCGGACGCGTGACCGTCGTAGTGGATCGTGGTGCCGTCGATGTCGAGACCGACCAGGAGTTTCGTCACGTCGTCACTGTACGAGCACGACCCTGCGTGCATGGCGAAGGGCGGGGCGCCGACCGGCACCCCGCCCTTCCGCAAACGTTCGTCGGCTACTTCTTCAACGCCGAGACCAGTCCCACCGCGATGGTGGCCAGTCCGAGCAGCAGAGCCATCCACAGGCCCCAACCGGTGCTGATGTCGACCTGCGCACCGCTGGTTGCGGTGTCCTTGAGCTTGTCCATGTCCTCCTTGACCTCGCTCCAGTCGAGCAACGCCAAGATCGTCGCGATGGCGCCGAGCGCAGCGGCGACGATGCCGCCGATGCGACCTCCCTTACCGAGCCCGCGCAGCACACCCATCGCCGCAATACCGATGCCCATCAACAGGATCGGCAGACCGAACGGGTCACGACCTTCCTGATCGGACTCGTCCGGCTTGTCGGCGCCGGGCGGGAGGCCCTCGTAGGACTCGCTGCCGAAGCCGTTGATCGAGTAGCTCATGTCGAAGTTGTAGCCGGAAGTGTTCATCTTCACGTTGGCGCTGGCCCACGTGCCGAAGGTGACGAGCGCGAGCAGCAGACCGAGAGCGAGCAACGCCCAACCCAACGTCTTGCCCAGACCGCTCGGACGGGTCGTGGTGGCGGAAGCACCGGAATAGCCGGGCTGGCCGTACCCGCCCTGCGGCTGGTTCCACTGACCCTGCGGCTGGTTACCGTACGGGCCGCCCTGCTGCGGGTACTGCGGCTGTCCGTAGCCGGGACCACCCTGCGGGCCGCCGTACTGACCACCCTGCGCAGGGCCGCCGTAGCCGGGTCCACCCTGCTGACCGGGGCCGTACCCCGGGCCACCCTGCTGCGGGTTTGCGTACTGACCGCCACCCTGCTGACCCTGGCCGTAGCCGGGGCCGCCCTGCTGCGGCTGTTGTCCGTAACCGCCCTGCTGGCCGTAGGAGTTACCCGAATTACCCTGCTGTGGGCCGGAGTTGGCTCCCGGCCGCGATCCGTGCTGACCGCCCTGCCGAGGGTCGGACTGCCCGCCCTGCGGCGGCAACTTCGGCATGGCGTGAGTCGGCTGATCCCAGCCGCCTGCTCCCTGATTGTCGGACACGTCCAACTCCTCTTGATCCGAGCGCCGATGGTGGGCACCGGCGATTCCCCAGAGCGAGGTTAGTGCAGGACCGTTGCGCGGCGCTGGAACAAGTAGCGGCAGAAGCGCTCGACCTAGGCGATCGGCTTGAGGACGTCCGTGCCGACGAGCGGCTGCAGCGCGGCCGGCATCCGCACCGAACCGTCCGCCTGCTGGTGGTTCTCCAGCAGGGCGACGATCGGACGCGTGTCGGTGAGCATCGTGCCGTTCAGCGTCGCCGCGACCTCCGGCTTACCGTCGGCGCCGCGGTATCGGACACCGAGGCGGCGGGCCTGGTAGGTGGTGCAGTTCGAGGTCGAGGTGAGCTCGCGGTAGGTGTCCTGCGTGGGCACCCATGCCTCGCAGTCGAACTTGCGTGCGGCGGGCCCGCCCAGGTCGCCGGCGGCGACGTCGATGATCCGGTAGGGCACCTCGAGGCCGTCCAGCACCCGCTTCTCGATGCGCAGCAGGCGGTCGTGCTCGGCCTCGGCGTCCTCAGGCTTGCAGTAGATGAACATCTCCGTCTTGGTGAACTGGTGCACGCGGAAGATGCCGCGGGTGTCCTTGCCGTACGAACCGGCCTCGCGGCGGTAACAGGTGGACGTCGCCGAGTAACGCAGCGGACCATTGTTCAGATCGAGGATCTCGTCGGCGTGGTAGCCGGCGAGCGCCACCTCGGAGGTGCCGGTGAGGAACAGGTCGTCGGCTTCGAGCAGGTAGACCTCGTCCGCGTGGCTGTCGATGAACCCGGCGCCCGCCATCGTCCGGCGCAGCACGAGGTTGGGCACCATCAGCGGGGTGAGTCCCTCTTCGCGGGCGATCTGCTGGCAGTACGCCATCAGCGCCTGGGCGAGCACCGCGCCCTGACCCTTGAGGTAATAGAACCGCGAGCCCGACACCTTCGCGCCGCGCTCCATGTCGATGGCGCCCAGCTTCTCGCCGAGGGCGAGGTGGTCGAGCGGCTCGAAGTCGAAGGTCGGCTTGGTGCCGCGCTCCTCGATGGTGACGAAGTTCTCCTCCCCACCGGCGGGCACACCGTCGATGACGACATTGCCGACCTGACGCATCAGGGCGGTGAACGCATCGCCCTCGGTGTCGGCGGCGGCGTCCAGTTCCTTGACCCGTGCGGCGAGGGTGGCGGCTTCGCCACGGACGCGGTCGGCCTCGGCCTCGAGTTCGCTGACGTCCTCGCCGGCCTTCTTCGCCTTGTTGAGGCGGCCCATCACCGCGCCGACCTCCTTGCTGACCGACTTCTGCTGCGCGCGCAGCTGCTCGAACTCACCGAGTGAGGATCGGCGCGCCTTGTCGGCGTCCAGAATCTTGTCGACGACGGACTCGTCCTCGCCACGGGCACGCTGGCTGGCTTTGACGGCGTCGGGGTTCTCGCGCAGCAACTTGATGTCGATCACGCGAGCCAGGCTAGTCGCTGAGCCAGACCCATTACCTCCCGGTTTACTGCAAGGCCGCATCGGCTGGCAGGCTTGGGCCCGCCATGAAGCGCGCTGCGGTGGTCGTCAACCCGATCAAGATCAAGGACATGCGCCTGCTGCACCGCGAGGTGGAGCAGGTGATGCGTCGTCATGGCTGGGCGGCGCCCGTCTGGCACGAGACGACGATCGAGGATCCGGGGTTCGGTCAGACCCAACAGGCGATCTCCGACCAGGTCGATCTGGTCGTTGCCCTCGGCGGCGACGGGACGGTCCGGAACGTCTCGACCACGCTCCTCGGAAGTGGCATCCCGCTCGCGATCCTTCCTGCCGGCACCGGAAACCTGCTCGCCCGCAACCTGGGCTTGCCGATCCGCAATCGCAAGGTCGCGCTGCGGGCAGCGCTCGCCGGCCGCGACCGGGCGATCGACACGCTGTTCGTGGAGATCGACACCACCGGGGACGGGGTCGCGGACGAGTCCGCGATCTGCACGGTGATGACCGGGTGCGGGCTGGACGCCGAGATCATGGCGTCGACGTCCGAACGCCTCAAGGCGCGAGCCGGCTGGCTCGCCTACCCGATCGCGGGACTACGGCACATCAACGCCCGGCGCACGCCGATGCGAATCGCATTGGACGACAACGACTTCGAGGATGAGCGTCCACTGACGACCGTGCTGGTCGGCAATTGCGGACGCCTGACCGGTGGCGTGCGCCTGATGCCGGACGCCGAGCCCGACGACGGCGTCCTGGACGTCCTCGAACTGTCTGCCGAGCGCGCCTCATGGGCGCCGTTGATCACGCAGGTGCTGTCGGCCTCGACCCGGACCACGTCCCAGGTGCGGCACCGCACCGCGGAGTCGATCCGGATCGAGTGCGAGGAACCGACCCGCGTCGAGATCGACGGTGAGGTGCACGAGCACGCGCTCGCCGTCCGGATCTCGATCAAACCGAAGTCGCTCGTGGTGCGCGTTCCTCGTTCGTCGAATCCCTCGTGACCCGCCTCTTCCGGTTCCACTCCGAGTTCGATCTGGACGCCGCGCCCGGCCGGGTCTTCGAGGTATTGCGCGACATCGACAGCTGGCCGCTGTGGTGGCCGCAGGTGCATTCGGTCGAACGCATCGACGACGTCAGCGGCCACGTCGCCATTCGCTCAGTACTACCGATCACGTTCCGAATCAAGCTGATTGCGATGGTGGAAGATCCCACCAGTGGGACGCTCAAGGCCTCGCTTGAAGGCGACCTGACCGGTTGGACGCAGTTCGTCGTCTCCCCTGAAGCCGGACGAGCCCGACTGGTCTACGACCAGGAGGCCGTCGCCACCAAGCGCGGCTACGGTCTTGCAGCCAGCATCGGCGCACCGGTGCTGGTCCTCAACCATCGACTGATGATGCGCGCAGGCATGCGCGCTCTGGAACGACGAAGCGCCGGCACCCCGTGAGGTGCCGGCGTTGTTGAACATCGGTCAGTAGAAGAAGACCTTGCAGGTCTTGTCCACGTCGGCGTACGACCCGAGCTTCTTGTGGTCGAGTCGGATGTGCACCTCGGCCCCGCGGGCGTTCGTGCCGCGCGCGGACTCCATCGTGATCGTGTCCCACACACCTCGCGTGATGTAGTAGCCCCCCCACCGATTTCCGCCGACCCAGCTGTGCTGCATCATCACTGCGGACAGTCCGCGGAAGGTGTAGTTGCTGTTGGTCTTGTAGTAGATCGGCTTGATGACGACCTTGTCGCGCAGCTTGCCGTTGTATCGCGTCACCTTGTAGGACGCCATCACTGTGCCGCTACTGGTCTTGACCCGGCAGGTCTGGATGTCGTCGTCGACCGCCTGCGCTGCGGGTGAGGCGACGACGCCGATCCCCGCCGCCATTCCGGCTACCACCAGCGCTGCCGCTGCCCGCGTACGAACCGTGTTCTTCACGGTGTTTCTCCCTCTCGGGCCCCGCCGCGCGGGGCGTGTGAACCGGCAGTGCGACGTCGAACTGCGATTCATGGTTCCCGGCACGTAAGCGAGCCTGCTTCGATCACCGGATACACCCAGGGATTGGAACCGCTCATCGGCGATCTCGGCGTGCTGGACGAGCACGGACGCCCCGTCGTCTCCCGCGGACATCAGGCGCCGGGCGCTGCGGTGCTGAGGGAACGTGGTTCATCGGCTACACCAACCCGATCAGCGGCAACCTGCGGGAACTGCGCATCGACTCCGGACGCATCGCCCACGCGATGCGTCACCGGGCGGCAGCGGAGCAGCGCGCGACCGCCTAGGCTGAACGCGTCCCGACCGGCCCGAGCAAGGACTGATCCGATGCGCTCCGCACTCGTTCCCGCCACCTTGGCCGCAACCGCCCTGGCGACGGGACTGCTCGCCGGGTGCTCCGACGACGCGGGCGACGGCGCCGCCACGTCGGCCACCTCCGGGACGACCGGCGTCTCGGGCACCAGTTCGGCCCCTGCCGATCCTGGCTCGACGAACCAGACCTCCAGCGGCACCAGCGGTGCATCCTCGTCCCCCGAATCCGGTTCTGCCCCGGGGACATCCGTATCGACTCCGACCTCAGCGACCAGTAGCCCGGCCGGCTCTTCGACGACGTCGACGGTGGTGCCCCAGCCGAAGGACAACAGTCGTCCGACATCGATCGCTGCGACCCCCGGACAGGGCTGCGTGCCGACGAGGGTCGACGTCCCGAGCGTCGGGATCACCGAGCCGATCGTCGCCATGGGCACGAACTCCCAGGGCCAGATCTACCCGCCCGCCCGCACCACCATGTGGTACGACAAATCGCCGCAGCCCGGCGACAAGGGCGTTTCCGTCGTCGCCGGTCACGTGACGTACGACGGGCCGGACGACTTCTACGAACTCGACCGCGTCGCGATCGGCGCGTCCGTCTCGGTGAAGTGCAGCAACGGACGCACCCTGGCCTGGAAGGTCACCGAGCGGCAGTCGATCAACAAGACCGCACTCACCAGGGACGCCCGCGTCTGGGGCTCCTCGCAAACCCCGGTCGTCGCGCTCATCACCTGCGACCGTGCGTCCAAGGTCGTCGACGGTCACCACCTGAACAACTACGTGGTCTGGGTTCGTCCGGCCTGACTTCGGGGTCGCTTCGTCTTCGTCCTGCCCCAGGGACCGAAGGCGCCTTCAACAGGCGCCTCGTAGGAGCAGGCGACCGCCACACCACGACCGGCTGCAGACGTCGCCTAGCTGAGAAGGGACTCGACCTGCCGACGAAGTTCCTGGGACCGCCCGGTCAACGGGTTCGGCGCAGGACGGAATCGCGGATCTGATGTCGCAGATACTGGGCGCGCCGATCTGACGACCGGTGCACCGGATACGTGCGCAATGTCGTTCCCCATCCGGACGACACGTATCCGCACCCGGTCCCGCACGCTCACTTGCCGGTGATCGTGGTCGATGCGCAGGTGGAACCCGTGGTGGCGGGCACGTGGGTCACGCTCGATGCAGCGCGTCAGTCTCTGGACGCGCGCCATTGGTGGCCGATCGTCGAACAAGCGCTTCGTCCGGCTCGGTAGCCGCCGTCAACCGGCGTCCGCGGCCTGTGGACAACCAGCGCCAAAACAAGGGGCTGTGGATACCCGCCGGTACGTGAATTTCGCTGCCGGCGAACGAAATTCATAACCGATCCTCTTCCATTCATATTCGAACACATGTACGATTAATGCATCAGGTAGAGCACTTCTGGGGAGGGCTGACCGGTATGGCCATCGACGACATTCCACTGCCGCACGACCCGCTGGCCCAGGGCCCGATCGCGTTCGGGATGCGCGAGGCTGCGCCCAGTCGCCCCGGTGAGGCAGCCGGCTGCGTCGACACCGTGGCCGGTGCGCTGCCGGCCGTGCGGCGCCTGGCCGACATCAGTACGAACCTCACCGACGCCGAACTCACCGCGGCCGCACGCTCCGCGCTCGCGCACATGCAACAGACCGAGGCGCTTGTGGTCGCCCTGACGACCGATGCGATCGATCGCGGCTTGGTGGCCTCCTCCACGGCAGCCGACGCAGCGCAGTGGATCGGCCGCCTGTCCCGCGGCGAATCGATCACCGCCGTCATGGGTGAGGCGGGCACAGGCGCGGCCGGCCTTCTCGTCCCGATCGATCAGGAGCCGAGCGCGGCGACGGACGCCGATCCGGAGGAACCCCTCCAGGTCGTCGCCGGACTGGAGCCCGGACACTGCTCGCGCCTGGCGAAGCTTGCCCAAGCCTGTCGTGCACCCAAGAACGCACTGGTGCTGGACGCGATCATCAGCGGACGCACCAACACCGCCATCGCGGCGACCGCACTGCACTGCACGAGATCGGACCGGTCACCGCGATACTGCCGGGCGCCGATCGCGACGAGTTGTTGGGCGCGTTCCTCTGCCTGCCGCCCGGGTCCGGCGCGAAGGCAGTCCGTGAACTCACCCACCGGATCGTCGCCCGCTTCGCTGACGACGACCAGCCTGATGCCAAGGAAGACGCTATGCAGCGGCACGAGTCGCTGTCGTGGTCCAACCTGCCGAACGGGTTGGTACGGCTCATCGCCGACCTCAGCCCCGACAACGCCGAGAAGGTGAAGCACGCGATCCAGGCGATGGCCGCCCCTTCGCCGGCCTCCGAGTGCTGCGACAACGTGCACCACAACCATCGGACGGACGAGGCCGACGGCTATGCTCACCACGACAGTTCGAAGAGCAAGGGCGAGCCCGATCTGCGCACCCCCGGGAAGCGCCGCGCCGATGCATTCACCGAACTCATCCGTATTGCCGCGCAGACGGTCGACAACGACGGTCAGACCAAGTCTGCCGGCACCGCGAGAATCGTGGTCACCATCAACTACGAACACCTCGCCGGAGTCCTGTCCGGCCTCGGTTACAGCCAAGGC
The DNA here is from genome assembly GCF_054778255.1 of Yimella radicis. NCBI lineage: Bacteria > Bacillati > Actinomycetota > Actinomycetes > Micrococcales > Dermacoccaceae > Yimella > Yimella radicis. The sequence goes on along the minus strand of NZ_BAAGZR010000024.1, from coordinate 102,194 downwards.
GGAGTCGGGATGACGCCCGACACGGTCAGACAACTGGCCTGCGACGCCGAGATCATCCCGATGGTGCTCGGATCGAAGAGCCACCCGTTGAACGTCGGTCGAAAACGTCGACTGGTCGACAAGGAACTCCGCGCAGCAGTGATTCAACGAGATCGACACTGCACTCATCCGGGGTGCACCAGACCGCCGGTCATGTGCGAGGTCCACCATGTGAAGTACTGGTGGCACGGCGGCGAGACCTCGCTGCTCAACTCGGCACTCATGTGCAGCACCCACCACCGCATCGTCCACCGCGACAACCTGACTGCGACCGTCACCGATGAAGGCGTGACCTGGCATCAGCCCGGCGAAGGGGTGCAGCAATGGAGCACCGGGGCAGCGTCCTAACTGTCCACACGCAACATCTCGAACCACGTCTGCGATTCGCCGAACGCCTCGTCCGTCGCCGTCGGCACCACAGTTGCCGGACGCCGGTCGGCCCGCGGGTAGGAACCGAAGAAGCGCACCTTCGCCGCCACGCGGTGCAGCGACTTCAAGGTCTCCGCCACGCGGGCATCCTCCAGGTGACCCTCGAAATCGATCGAGAAGCAGTACGAGCCCATCGCCACACCGGTCGGACGCGACTCCAAACGGGTCATGTTGATCCCACGGGCGGCGAACTGCTCGAGCAACGCCAGCAGACCACCGGCGTGGTCGTCGTGCTGGAAGAGCATCAGCGTCGTCTTGTCGGCCCCGGTCGAGGCCGGCAGCTTGCCCGGCCCTGACACCACGACGAAGCGGGTCACCGCGGACGCGTTGTCGCCGATTCCCTCGGCCAGTACTTCCAGCCCGAACGTCTCCGCAGCCATCCGGGCACAGACCGCAGCCTGATAGGGCACGTCACCGTCCGACGCGAGCGCCTCGGCCGCAGCTGCCGTGGAGAGGGTCGGAACGTACTGTGCCGCAGGGGTGTTGGTGCTCATCCACCCGCGCACCTGTGCCCAGGCGTGCGAGTGCGAACCCACCGCATCAATGGACTCCAGCGGCGTTCCGGGACGCCCTGCAAGGACGAACGTGATCGGTACGAGAACCTCGGCCCGGATGAACAGGTCCTCGCGGGCGTTGAGCGCGTCGAGCGTCGCCGAGACTCCGCCCTCGACCGAGTTCTCGATCGGGACGACACCGAAGTCGACCTCGCCCGACATCACGGCGTCCAGCACCGCGGGCACGGTCGAGAACGGCACCGAACGCTCCAACTCGGCTGCAGCGCCGTTGGATTCGAGGTACGAGGCAAGCGCGGCCTGGGTGAAGGTGCCGCGAGGTCCGAAGTATCCGTAGCTCATGTGATCCTCATCGGTGCGGGTGCCGTTGCAAGTCGCAAGAATCGGCGTGCGTTTGTGCCCTTGGCCGCGCCCGGCGAAGGGCACCAACTCACGCCGATTCGGGTGGGGCGGTCAGGCATCGCGGTGGTCCGATCGCGCCGCAGCGAGGGCCTGGCGCTCTTCGGGTGACAGCGTGATCTCGCTGCGCCCGTCGATCACGCCCTTGGCGTAGGTGCGTGACTCGCCGCGGGCGTGGATCGAACTGATCACCAGACCATCCCCGGAGTCGTCCAGGATCGCGGCCGAGAACGACAGGCGACCGCCCATGTCGCCGAACGCGTCGTAACGGACCACCGAGACGTGTCGCAGCCCGGCGGCGACGTGCTCGTGCACTCCATCCACGCGTCCTGCGAGTGCGGTGACCCGCTGGTCGAGTGCACTGATGCGGTCGTGCTCCGCCTTCACCACGGACGCAACGTCGTGACCGCGTTCGCTCGAGCCCCAGAGCACCTCGAAGTTGCACTGCACCGCGCGCAGGCGCAGGACGGCCACTGCAGCACCCGCCAATGCGAGCACCGCGACGACGAGGGCGAGCAGCGCCACAGCGGTGGAGGTCACCTGGGCAGGTTAGTCGGGCACTAACCTGGCGCGGACATGGATCTCGCACTCGCCTTCACCGTCTTCACGACGCTCTTCATCCTCGAACTCCCGGACAAGACGTTCATCGCCACCTTGGTGTTGTCGACGAAGTACCGGCCACTGCTGGTCTGGATCGGGGTCGCATCCGCCTTCCTCGTGCAGACGGTCGTCGCGGTCGCGTTCGGTGGCCTTCTCGGACGGCTGCCGGAAACGCCGGTCAAGGCCGTCGTCATGGTGTTGTTCCTCGTTGCCGGTGTGCTGCTGCTCAAAGGCGCATCAAGGGCGGACGAGGAGGAGCACGAGGTCGAGGAGGAGTTCGGCGCCAAGGCGACGAAATCGGCCCAGGGCCTGAAGGTCATCTCGACCAGCTTCCTGGTGCTGTTCCTCGCCGAGTGGGGCGACCTGTCCCAGCTCGCCACCGCCGGATTCGTGGCCCGCGGCGGCAACCCATGGGCGGTCGGCGTCGGCGCCTTCCTTGCGCTGGCGCTGGTCTCCGGTCTGGCCGCGCTGCTCGGACGCACCTTGCTGCAGCGCATCCGGTTGGCCACGATCCGACGTATCGCCGGCTGCATCTGCCTGTTCTTCGCCGCCACGATGGCGCTGCAGCTGGCGGGGGTCGACCTGCCGCACTGGCTGCCCCTGTGAGCGACGCTGTCAGCTGCGGGTGAAGCGTTCGTCACGTTCGAACCCGGGGCCGCCTTTCGTTTCGGTACGGCACAGGCGCGGCGCCTAGGCTGACCTGATGCTGCGCCGCTGGATCCTCATCACCGCATTCACGGTGATGGCGTGCATCGCAGCGTCGGTCGCGTGGTCTGCTGTCCAGGCCCGACCACCGGTCCAGCCGGTGAGCGACCAACCCGGTCCGCTCATCGTCATCTCGGCTCGCGGCCTGACGCTGACCGACGGTCCGGACGCACGTACGTCCGCCCTGTGGGACCTCGCCCGGGAGGGTGCGGTCGGCGCGATGACGACCCGCGGCATGTCCGATCACAGTTGCTCGCCGCACAGTTGGCTCAGCCTCTCCGCCGGGGTCCGCACCACCCTGTGGAAATCCGTGCGCGCGACCCCGCCCGGCGAACCCACCGAACCGTGCCCAGTGACACCCGCACCCGAAACGTACCCGGATGGTTCGGCAAACTTCCCCGACTGGCCGTCCTGGCGACGGGCCACGCTGGCGCGCCAGCAACCGGCTCCGATAGGTGCCGTCGGCAGCCTGTTCAGCCAGTCCACGTCCGGGCGGTGCATCGCTGCCGGCGGCCGGGACGCGGCCCTCGGCGCCGCCGACAGGAACGGCGTCGTCGGGCACTACTCCCCGGACCCTCGCGCGGTCGACATCAATCGATGCAACATCACCTTCATCAGCCTCGACCGTCCGGACGACACCTTCCTGCGGCGCATTCTCGACAGCGCTCCCCCGCGCTCGACGATTGTGGTCGGCTCCTTCGGGGACGACGCCGGCCCGGAGCGCCTGCACCCCGTGGTCGTGGTCGGCCCCGGCGTCCAGCACGGGCTGCTCACGTCGGCCTCGACCCGTCAGCGCGGCATCGTCCAGCTCACCGACCTGTCCGCATTCATCTTCTCCCGCGCAGGCGACAAGGCCCCGAACCTGCCCGAGGGACGCAACCTGCTGGTCCAGCCGTCCGGCAGTCCGACCGCTCCGGTGCTGCGTACGGCTGAACTCAGCCACGCGCTGCACGTCGAGCACGCGACGGTCCGGGACTTCGTCATCGGCTTCTACGTCGTGATCGTCGTGCTTCTCGCTGCCGGGTATGCAATGGTGCTGGCCGCCCGCGGCCGCGACAAGCTGCGCGCAGCAGCGCACCAGTTCGTCGCCTTCGTCGCGGCGACCGCCGTCGCAATGCCGGTGTCGACCTTCCTGGTCAACGCCTACCCGTGGTGGCGGCACGACCGGCCCAGACTTTTTCTCGTCGGCGGGGTCGTGCTCATCGCGGTCATACTGGCAGCGGTCGCTCTGCTGGGGCCGTGGCGGCGCTGGCTCGGTGGTTCGACGGCCGCGCTGTGTCTGATCACGGGAACGGTGATCGCCCTGGACGTCACCCACGGGGACGACCTGCAACTGCTGTCGATGTTCGGACTTCAACCGGTCTACGGCGGACGCTTCTTCGGCATGGGCAACGTGGGTTTCGCCTTCTTCGCGACCGCGGCCCTGTTGTTCGCCGCGATCGTCGCCAGCCCGCTCACCCGGCACGACGAGGGACGTCACGGACTGGCAGCGCTCACCGTGGCCCTGGTCGGCGTGGCGGCGATCGTCGTCGACGGTTACCCCGGGTGGGGCGCCGAAGCCGGCGGGCCGATCGCGATGCTCCCCGCGTTCGCGTACCTCACGATCAACGCCGCCGGGCTGCGCCTGACCTGGTTGCGCTTCCTGATCATCAGCGCGGCCGCGGGATTGGTCGTCGTCGGCATGGCGGCCTTGGACTACCTGCGCGGCCCGACCGAACGGACCCACCTGGGTGACTTCTTCGCCCAAGCCGTGATGAACGGCAACTTCTCGCGCGCCGAGCGGGTGTGGCAGGCGAACTGGAACATGCTCACCGAGAGTCCGTTGTCGCTGCTCGTGCCGCTGATCCCGCTGCTGCTGAGCTACGTCCTGCTGCGCCCGCAGACCCCGTTGGGTGCACCACTGCGCCCGATCTTCGCGCACCTGCCGGTGCTGCAGAACGGAATGGCCGCCGTCACCGTGTGCTGGATCATCGGCTTCGCGGTCAACGACTCGGGGACGGGGATCCCTCCCGCCGGGCTGATGCTGCTGGCTCCGCTGGTCGTGATGCAACGGGCGCGGATCGCAGCCATCTCCCGATCAGCAGGAGAGCCCCGAACGCAGCGATGACGTAGCTGTTCGCCAACAGCTGCCAGAACGGGTTGAGCGACCAGTCGGTCGCGATGTCGCCCGGGGAGTTCATCGCCCAGAACGCCCACCACGGCCACTTGAACGTGTATGTCACGAACAGCAGCCCGATGATCGCCAGCCGCTTGCGGTCGCGTCCCGCGAGGCTGATCAGCACCGGGAAGACCACCAACAGCCAGTTGTGGTGGTGGATCCAGGACACCGGCGAGATGAGCACACCGACCAGGGCGACCGCGGCGACCGCGGCGAGAGTGTTGCGCCGGTCGTGGGCCTGCTTGGCGATCCGCATCCCGACGAACAGGACGGCCACCACGAGCACGATCCAGATCAAGGACCCAGCCAGGTTGTCGCCGCGCAGGCGGTAGATCGTGCCGCGGATCGACTGGTTGGAGACACCGGCGTTGGAACCGAGCCGGTGAGGGTCGAGCAACGCGCCGAACCAGAAGTCGACCGAGGTCTGGAAGTCGACCGCCGCTGCCAGGAGCGTGAGCCCAGCCGCTGTGCCGGTCGCGGTCCAGAACGCGCGCCACTGACGAGTGATCGCGAGATGGACGATGAAGATCGCCGGGGTGAGCTTGATCGCGGCGGCGAACCCGGTCAACACACCGAACGGGATCCGACGCACCGGACGCCACCGGGTGAAGTCGGCCAGCACGAGCAGCAGCAGGAACGCACCGACCTGCGCGAACCGGAACCCGTCGGTGACCGGGAGCATGTGCTGGGCGACCGCGAGCGCCAGACCGAAGGTCAGCGGACGCCACCATTCTGGCTTGGTCCACCAGCGCCGTCCGACGATCCAGACGATGGCGACATTGGTCAGTGCCTGGAGCGCGTACCAGAGCACGCCGGCGACGTGGAACGGAATGAGTGCCAGCGGGACCGCGAGCATCGACGGGAACGGCGGGTAGGTGAACGGCAGCAGCTGCGGCGGCGGCGTGATCGACTCGTACACCGGCCGGCCGATCAGGTGGGAGATGCCGGCATTGCGGTAGACCTCCAGGTCCACCTGCCAGCGACCCGGCCGGGCATCGATCAGGTGCAGCCAGACGAGCGGTGCGAGTGAGGCCAGGATCAGGGCCGCTGCACCGACCCAGGCGAGTCGGCGGCGGGTCTGATCGGTCACCCGGACATTGTGCCTGTCCACCGGCAGCAGGCGAGTCCCGGGATCATGCGGCGGTCGCAGCTCGGCACCGTCGAACTGCAGCACGGGTGGACGCCTACCCTTGAGCGCATGACCCGCCGGTACACCCTCGTCGTCCTGGCTGCTCTGGTCTCCTTCGCCGCTCTCCTGGGGTTGGTGAACCTGGTCGATCGCGCCCCCGACCGCACCGATCTGAAGGCCGACCGGTCGATCGTCGTGATCGCCGCACCCGGTCTTCGCTGGGCTGATGTCACCCGCGCCGCGTACCCGGATCTGCGGGAGACGCTCGACTACGGCGCGATCGGTTCGGTCACGCCTCGTGGCGGCAAGACGGGTACGTGTTCGACGGACGCCTGGCTCAGCGTCTCTGCAGGACGAGGTGTGTCGGTTCCTGCGCTCTGCACCGATCCGCCGAAGCCGGCGGTCGCCGGGAGCGGCGCCAGGTTCGCCGACCGGTCGTCGTGGGACACCGACGAGGCCGACCGGATCGGCCTGCTCGCCGACCGCTACCGCGCAGCCGGGAAGTGTGTCGCGGCCGTGGGCCAGGACGCGGCCCTGGGCGCCTTGGGCAGTGACGGCACGGTCGACTCGTTCACCGCCTCGGCGAAAGGCACTCGCTACGACAAGTGCGCCCTCACCCTCGTCGACGCATCCGGCGGTTCGGCGCGCACCACGATGGCCCAGCTGAACGAGGCGTTCGCCGGCATCCCCGCATCCGCGACGGTGATCGTCACCGGTCTCTCCGACGGACCCGGCCAGCAGGAGCCCGGCGACGCACGGCTTCGGATGCTGTTCGTGCTCGGCAACTCGGTGAAGCACGGCACGCTGTGGTCGGCGTCCGTGCGCCAGTCGGGCATCGTCCAGTTGCCCGACCTGACCGCGACATTCCTCGCACCACTTGGTCCCGTGCCCTCGCAGGTGCAGGGATCACCGTTGCAACTGGCTCCCAATGAGACTCCGTCGTCCTCGCTGGTCAATCAGGCGCGGCAGGCAGACGACCAGTTGCGCGGCGTGTTCGACCTCAGCGTCCCGTTCTTCGCCGGCTGGGCCCTGCTCGGACTCATCCTCGGGATCCTGCTGTGGCGCAGCCGCACTCGTGTCGTCGGCTGGCTGCCACCAGTCCTCACCGTGTGGGCCGCCGTTCCGGCTGCCACCTTCCTCAGCGCCTTGGCACCATGGGCGGCTTGGCCTGCGGCGCCGGTCTGGCTGGTGGTGTTCACGCTGCTGTTCGCAGGCATCATCGCGGCGATCGCATACGCCGGTCGGTGGCGCCGCACCCCGACCGGCCCGATCATCGCCGTCGCGATCGCCACCTGGGTGATCATCGGTGTCGACGTGATGCACGGTTCGAGGCTTCAGTTCGGATCGCTGCTCGGCCTGCAACCGATCAACGGCGGCCGCTTCTACGGCATGGGCAACGTGGGGTTCGGACTCTTCGCCACCAGCGCCCTGATCGCGGCCGGCCTCGGTGCCGGCGCGCTGATCGTCCGCGGTGAACGACGCCTCGCAGCGGTCACCATCGCCCTCGCCGGCCTGGCCACCGTGATCATCGACGGATGGCCCGGCTGGGGAGCGGACTTCGGCGGTCCGCCGGCCGTGGTGCTGGCCGCCGTGGTGCTGGCCCTGCTCGCGCTCGCCGTCCGGTTGCGTCTGCGTCTGGTGCTGTTCGCCGGGGTGGCCGCGCTGGCCGTGGCGGCAGTGCTCGCGTTCGCCGACTGGCTTCGTCCGGCCGAATCCCGCACCCACCTGGGCAAATTCGTGCAACAGGTGATCGACGGCGAGGGTCTCGACGTCGTCGGGGACAAGCTCGGTGCGAACGTGCAGTTGGTGTTCGGGACGCCGTTCAGCCCGCTCGTGCCCATCGCCCTCGCCGTGCTGATCTGGATGATGGCCCGACCGACCTCACGTCCTGGCCGGGCGCTCGATGACGCGCTTGCCCGCGTCCGCTTCGGCCGCGAGACCTTGATCGGTCTGCTGGTGCTCTGGACCATCGGATTCGTGCTCAACGACTCCGGACTCGCTTTGCTGCTCAACGGAATCGGACTCGCCCTGGCGCTCGCTCTTGCACTCGCGGCTCAGACCCTTCGCCGCGAGCAGGACCCGACGATCCACATCTGATCCGATCCTCGGATATCGAGCTTGCTCGGGTCGCGTGGCGGGGCTGTCTCGGCCCCCGCGCCGGTCAGGCCCGAAGTCTCGCCAGTGTGCTCACCGCACGGTTGACCTCTTTGCCGAGTTCGGTCGGCCAGTAGTGCACCCACGTGCCGCGGCGCTCGCAGTCGATGAGCCCGGCTTCGCGCAGTTTCTTCAGGTGGTGCGAGACCGTCGGCTGGGACACCCCGACGTCCTGGATGTCGCAGACGCACAGCGAATCGGTAACCGCGGCGATCCGGGAGAACAGACGAAGCCGCACCGGGTCGGCCACGGCCTTGAGCAGCACCGCAGCAGCCTCGGCATCCGGGACGCACAGTCCGGCCGGCTCACCAGGCGCACAGCAGTCGGTGGCGGGAGCAGGCGCGAGCTTCGTCATCCATCCATGTTGACAAATATCGAAGCAATCCGCCAGGGTTGCTGTATCGACGTTCATCTAATCCGAGGAACAACTCATGGTCGACCGGTCCGACATCCGTGAACAGGTACGGCAGCCGTACGCCGACTCCGCTCGCTCCACCTCTGAGCGAGGCCGCGTACCGAGACGCGCTCGAAGCGAGCGGATGGACAGACGTGGGGATCTGCTACACCCACGAGGTGCACGAGTTCGCCAAGGCTGCGATCGTCCGGGCGGTACGCCCATGAGCGACACGCGGACGCACACCGCGAAGTCCGAGCCATCGGTCGCCACCAAGCTCTCGACTCTCGATCGCTTCCTTCCGGTCTGGATCCTTGCCGCGATGGTCATCGGGCTACTGCTCGGCCGATTGGTGCCCGGCCTCGGATCCACACTCGGCGCCGTGGAGTTGGACGGAGTCTCGCTTCCGATCGCCATCGGACTGCTGGTGATGATGTACCCGGTGCTTGCCAAGGTGCGCTACGACCGGCTCGACACCGTTTCCGGTGACCGGCGTTTGTTGGGCGCGAGCCTCGCGCTCAACTGGATCATCGGCCCGGCCCTGATGTTCGTCCTCGCGTGGATCTTCCTGCCCGATCTGCCGGAGTACCGCACCGGCCTGATCATTGTCGGCCTGGCCCGTTGCATCGCGATGGTGATCATCTGGAACGACCTTGCCTGCGGCGATCGGGAGGCCGCTGCCGTACTCGTCGCGATCAACTCGGTCTTCCAGGTCATCGCGTTCGCGGCTCTCGGGTGGTTCTACCTGTCTGTCCTGCCGGGCTGGCTCGGACTCGACCAGACCCAGCTCGACGTGTCCGCATGGCAGATCGCCAAGTCCGTTCTGATCTTCCTCGGCATCCCCTTGCTTGCCGGATACCTGAGCCGCAGGATCGGCGAGAAGCGTTGGGGCGCAGACGCGTACGAGCGTTCCTTCCTGCCGAAGATCGGCCCGTGGGCGCTGTACGGCCTGCTGTTCACCATCGTGATCCTGTTCGCGCTGCAGGGTGAACAGATCACCTCTCGCCCGATGGACGTTGCCCGGATCTCACTCCCGCTCCTGGCCTACTTCGTCGTCATGTGGGGAGGCGGTTACCTGCTCGGCCGAGCTCTCGACATGAGCTACGAGCGCACCACGACACTCGCCTTCACCGCCGCCGGAAACAACTTCGAACTCGCGATTGCCGTCGCGATCGCGACCTTCGGAGTCACCTCCGGCCAAGCACTCGCCGGTGTGGTCGGTCCACTGATCGAAGTGCCCGTGCTCGTCGCTCTGGTCTACGTCGCCCTCGCCCTGCGTCCACGCTTCGACCGCTCTACCAGCACTGCCAGTTCCAAGGAGAATCATGTCTGAGTCGCGTCCGTCCATCCTGGGTCCGGCCGTCCGCGTCTTCGAGCCTGCGCTGTGCTGCAACACCGGGGTCTGCGGGCCGGAACTGGACGAGGAGTTGGTGCGCTTCACCGCCGACCTCGATCACCTGCAGCATCAGGGTGCCGACATAGAGCGGCACAACCTCGGGAACGATCCATCGGCGTTTGCCGCGAACCAAGTCGTCGCCGACTTTCTGCGGGTCGCGGGTTCAGCCGGTCTGCCGTTGACGACGGTGGACGGAGTGACCGTCGCGACCGGGCGGTATCCGGACCGCGATGAACTCTCGCGTTTCACCGGTATCACTGCACCGGCCGGTCTTCCCGCCGGCGTTACCGATGTGGGCCTGTCCTCGACCGCGAAAGCCTGCGGTCCCGACGCCGAATCCAACTGCTGCTGAACGGAGTTCGATATGACCTTGACGTTTCTGGAAGAACTCCCCCGGTTCGTCTTCTTCACCGGCAAGGGCGGAGTCGGGAAGACCTCGCTGGCCTGCGCAACAGCAGTGAGCCTCGCGGAATCCGGCAAGCGCGTCCTTTTGCTGTCGACCGACCCGGCATCCAATGTCGGGCAAGTGTTCGACCTCACCGTCGGTGACCGAATCACGCCCGTACCCCAGGTACCCGGACTGGATACGCTCGAGATCGACCCGAACGAGGCCGCCGAGGCCTACCGGGAGAAGATCATCGCACCGGTCCGTGACCTGCTCCCCCAGGCCGAGCTCGACTCGATCACCGAACAGCTTTCGGGTTCGTGCACGACCGAGATCGCCTCTTTCAACGAGTTCACCAGCTTCCTGGCCGACGACGAACGCATCAGCGACTACGACCACGTCGTCTTCGACACCGCACCGACCGGACACACGATCCGACTGCTGCAACTGCCCGGTGAGTGGAGCTCCTTCCTGGACGCCGGCAAGGGAGACGCCTCCTGCCTGGGCCCGATGGCCGGGCTCGACCGCACCCGCGCGGTCTACGCCGAAGCCGTCCGCCGCCTGGCCGACCCCGCCACCACCCGACTGGTGCTGGTCGCCCGAGCCCAGCAGGCGACCTTGCGCGAAGCAGCACGCACCAGCGAAGAACTCGCACAAATCGGCATCACCAGCCAACACCTCGTCGTCAATGCCGTTCTCCCCGCAGCCGCCACCGGTGACGACCTGGCCGACGCGGTCCACCGCCGAGAGACCGACGCCATCGAGAATTTGCCCGCCGCCCTGAAGCCTCTGCCGCTGACCACCGTTCCTTTACGGGCGCACACGGTCGTCGGCGTGGACGCCGTCCGAAACCTTCTTGCATCCGACATCGAGGTTCCCGACGGCGCCGAAAGCAGCGAGCAACTGGACCTGGGCCCGTTGGCCGGGCTCGTCGACGAACTCGCGACGTCCGATCACGGGCTGGTCATGTGCATGGGCAAGGGCGGAGTCGGCAAGACGACAGTGGCCGCTGCGATCGCCGTGGCGCTCGCCGACCGCGGGCACGCTGTTCACCTGACGACCACCGACCCGGCCGCACACCTGGACGAGGTGCTGGAACAGGAGGTGGTCGGCAACCTGACGGTGTCGCGCATCGATCCCCAGCTGGCCACGCAGGAGTACCGCGACAAGGTGATGGCGAGCAAGGGCAAGAACCTCGACGACGCCGGCCGGGCACGGCTGGCCGAAGACCTCTTGTCGCCGTGCACCGAAGAGGTCGCCGTCTTCGGGCAGTTCTCCCACATGGTCAACCAGGCCCGCCGTCACTTCGTCGTCATGGACACCGCGCCTACGGGGCACACGCTGCTGTTGATGGACGCGACCGGTTCGTATCACCGAGACATCGCCCGCAGCATGGGCGACTCCGGCACGTACACCACCCCGCTGATGCGACTGCGCGACCCCGACCTGACCAAGGTCGTGATCGTGACCCTGCCCGACACCACCCCGGTGTTGGAGGCGACCGAGTTGCAGAACGACCTGGAGCGTGCCGAGATCCACCCGTGGGCCTGGGTCGTGAACGGCTCGCTGGCCGCAGCGCACGCCACCTCGCCGTTCCTCGCCGCCCGCGCCGCCGCCGAGGAGCAACACCTGAACCAAATCAGCCGACGGGCCGACCGCACCGCGATGATCCCGATGCTCGCCGACGAGCCCCACGGCCCGCAGGCTCTCCGCCGACTCACCGAGTCGAGCCACCAACCCACCTGACCCATCACTCGGTCGTCCGCGAGATACGCGACGACATCCAGGCGGGCGTCACTACGCTGCTGCGCGAGATCCTCTGAGCATTCACCGATCTGCCTGCCCGGAAGGAACACGGATGTCCGAACACACTGATCGCCCGTCCGTCCTGTTCGTCTGCGTGCACAATGCAGGGCGCTCGCAGATGGGCGCGGCCTACACCCACCACCTGTCCGCCGGCGCGGTCGAACGGTGAGCGGCGCGCAGGGACACGGGCACGGCCACGACCACGCGTCCGGGTTGGTCGATCACCGCAGACGGTTGGCGGCCGTGCTTGCCATCACCGTCACCGTCCTGGTCGTTGAAGTCGTGGGCGCGATCGCGTCCGGCAGCCTGGCGTTGCTGGCCGACGCCGGCCACATGCTCACCGACGTCGCCGGCCTGACGATGGCGATGGTCGCCGCCACGCTCGCGCGTCGGCCGGCAACACCGTTCCGCACGTGGGGATTCCTGCGCGCGGAGATCGTCGGGGCGGCTGCGCAGGCAATGCTCCTGCTCGCCGTCGGGGTGTTCATCCTGGTCGAGAGTGTCCAGCGACTGCTCGAGCCGCCCGAGATCACTTCAACCGTCATGGTCGTCTTCGGAATCGTCGGTCTGGTGGGCAACGCCATCGGGATGGCCGTGCTGGCCGGTTCGCGATCAGCCGACCTCAACATGCGAGCGGCGTTCCTCGAGGTCGCCAACGATGCCCTCGGTTCGGTCGCGGTGATCGTTGCCGCTGTGGTGATCGCGACCATCGGCTTCACCCGGGCGGACGCGTTCGCCTCGTTGGTCATCGTCGCCTTGATCGTGCCGCGCACCGTCCGCCTGCTCCGCGAAGCGGTGCACGTGTTGATGGAGTCGACGCCTCCGGGTCTCGATCTCGTGGCCGTCCGGAAAAGCATCCTGGCCCTTCCCCACGTGCGTGACGTGCACGATCTGCACGCGACGCAGGTTGCGACCGGAATGCCCGTGTTGACCGCACACCTGGTCGTCGACGACACCTGCTTCCGCGATTCGCACACGCTGCAGTTGCTCGACGCCGTCCAGCGAAGGCTCCGGGACGACTTCGCGATCGAGCACTCGACCATCCAGTTCGAGGGACCCGCGCACGGCGGTCACGAGTACCCGACCCACGCCTGACCGGCGTGGGTTCTGCGCTACGTGTGGTCGGTTGCTTTCGTTGAGCGCCACGCGAGAGCGGCGAGCGCCAGCAGCGAGGCCCAGCACACGTACGGCGTGACATTGGTGCGGAACCCGAGCGTCCATTCCTGCACGGACGGCGCGACCCCGGTGGCGCGACCGGGCACGTACGCCAGCGTCATGAACAGGTGGCGCACCAGCAGGATCGCGTCCCACACGAACGGGATCACCAGCGGCAGCAACATCCAGGTGACTGCGTCGTACCAGGGCAGTGTGTACGGCGCGAGCAGCACGTAAGCGGTCATCAGCACGAACGTCCCCAGGACGGCGTCGCGGGTGCGGTCGTCGTGGATCGAGTCTGCGAGTCCGAGTCGGCACGCCAGCCGATAGCCGAACCAGGCGAACGCGATCATGCCGGCGGCGGACAGACCGAAAACGACTGCGGTGACGGCCCATTCGGGCATGAAATGGCGAAGCCCCCGGATAACCGGCGACCACGGGGACGCGTACGAGAACGAACCGCCGGCCGCCTTCAGCTGGCGCAGCACGTTGGGCCCGGCGATCAGATACGCAGGTACGACGACCAATGCGAAACCCCCGAACAGTCGCAGCACGGAAGACTTCAGTCGCTCGCGGTCGAGCGTCCGCCAGGCCCACAGGATCGCCACCAGGACGACGCCGTAGGTCACCTTCGTCGCGAAGGCTGAACCGACGAAGATCCCTGCCGCCACAGGCTTCTTGTGCATCGCCCAGAGCGCGCCGAGCACGAACACTCCGGCGATGAGGTCGACATGGGCGCCGAGCACCAGGACGCTGAACACCAGTGGGTTGAAGGTCCAGAGCACGTCCACGCGGCGCCGGGAGACATCGTCGGCGGCCATGCGCAGCAACAGGATTCGCACGGCGACCCAGGCGAAGACGACGAACCACTGCCAGATCCAGACGGTGTCGCGCAGGTTCGTCCCGCCGACCGCGGACGAGACCGCCTGCAGCGCGGTCGAGATAGGCCCGTAGATGCTGGGGGTGTCCTGCCACGGCGCCTGCACGGCACTGGCCACCGGGTCGAGGCCCTGATGCCACTTGATCGGTGACTCGACGTACGGGTCGTCACCACTGACGGCGATGCGACCGTAGGCGGCGTAGTTGATGTGGTCAGCCGAACCGAACGGTCCGGTCAGCAGCGCTCCCGCGCCGAGCAGCGCGACGGCCCACCACCGGGCCGGACGCGGAGGCATCCGCAACAGGCCGAGCAGAACGCCGATCGTTCCGGCGATGCAGGCGACGAACAGGATCGTCGTGACGACGGCGGCACTGGGATACCAGGGAACGAAAGGGCCGGGCGCGAACTCGCCCGGTCCGAGAGGAGGTTTGGCTGCGGAGGTGCGGCCGGCGCCGACCAACAGAAGAAGGCCGAACGCAAGCAGCAGCAACGGGATTCGTGACTGCCGAAGCAGCCTCACCGTTTGGCCCGCCGTTGGCGAAGCGCGATCCAGACGTCCTTGAACTGATTCGCACGATGCAACTGCGCGCCCAGATCGGTGCCGGTGACCCGGTGGTGCAGGGCGACCGGCACCTCTTGCACGCGCAGACCGGCCCGCAGGACATCGATCGTCATCCCGACCTCGACACCCCAGCCGGTGGCGAACGGCAGAGCTTCGTCGAGGGCCTCCCGGTTCAGACAGCGCTGTCCGGAGAGCGGCTGCTCGAAACGTCGCCCGGTGGCCTCCTGGATGCCATCACGAGCCAGTCGGACGACGCGTCCGGTGCCACCACCGGAGGTCTTCTGCGCAGGCAACGTGGCGATGGTCATGTCAGCCTCCTCCGCAAGGATCGGCCGAATGAGCGGGGTGATCTCGTGAGCGGAGTCCTCCAGATCGGCGTCGACGAACAGCACGGGGCTCCTGCCGTAACCGAGCTGCTCGGCGTAGACGACACCGCTGTCCATCGCGGTCGCCTTGCCGAGCGTGCGCGGGTGCCGCGACACGTAAGCGCCTGCGTCCGCTGCCAATTGGTGTGTTCCGTCGCCGGACCCGTCGTCGACGACGATGACGCTCAGCACCTCGGGCAGGCTCAACACCGCCTGCACCGTGGCTTCGATCCTTGCCGCTTCGTCCTTGGCCGGGACGATCGCGATGACCCCTTGCCGGACCGGCATCAGCGCAGCGTGATCTGTCGACTCACGACGCCGTTACGGGCGCGACGCTCCTGCGGCGTGAGCGCGGCGTCGTTCTTCACAGCCTTGTCGAAACGGGCGGCGAGCGCCTTCATCTCGGCGTCGTGCGCGGAAGCTTCCACGGACGCGTCCACCTCCCACACCGGGACGAGCAGGCCGTACGCACGGAATGCACCGAGCAGACGTCCCTGGCCGAGGCCGCTCTCACCGGCAGCGTGCAGACGCGCGAGGGCATCCGTCGCCTTGTCCTCGTCGACCTCGAGGATCCAACGCACATAGGTGCGCTGACCGATCTGACACCAGTACGCGGACGGGACGTCCTTCATCCGGACCGTCGGCGACACGGACTCGTTCGCACGGTCCATCGAAGCACGACCGGCCTCGTCGAGGTCCTGGCCCTCGACCCAGAAGTCGAACCCGTCGTGCACGGTGACCTCGAGGTCGTCGCTCTTGACGAAGTCCTGCATCCGGGGGCTGTCGGCGGTGGTGCGCGGAGCGTCCTCGAGCGGCATGCCGGCCTCGAGTTCGATTGCGGCGCGGACGACTTCGGCCAGGTCGCGGCTGGCATCACCGGAGCCGGTGAGCGACTGCAGGGCGACGAAGATCTCGCCGGTGTCGCGCTTCATCGCCGGCCAACCCATCGGCAGGACGGTGGCGAGCGTGATGTCGTGGCTGGTGCCGTCGACCTCGACGGTCACCGGGGCGGACGCGGCCGGCACGATCTCGCGCATGGCGACCCACTGGGCCTGGTTCGGCAGGCCTTCGAAGGGTCGGGCGACGTACGGTGCCGGTTGTACTTTCGCCGGCTTGATGCCGGCGGCCTTGTTCTGTGCTTTACGTCGCGAAGCCTTGCCCATGGTGGGTCAGCGTACCTACCCGTGGCACCGAATCGGTCCCGGGCTCAATGCGCTCCTCGCGTCACCTTGGTTTCGGCGCCTACGCCTTCCTTCGTCATGCGTAGGGCTCAACCAGCGCAGGTGGGTGGCCCGCAGGTGAGTTACCGGTCAGACCCGGCGACGACTCGGGCCACCCATGGCAGCCCAGACGGTGGTGCGGCTGTCCTCGTCCGCGACGCCCCACTCGTGGGCGAGGGAACGCACGATGCGCAGGCCGCGGCCGCTGTTGGCCCAGGGGGTCTGGGGCTTGGGCTGGGGCGAACGCTCACCACCGCCGTCGCTGACCTCGATCTCAATGCGCGGCGGCCGCACCTTCCAGTGCACTCGGATGGTGCCGTCGGGCAGCGGGCGGCCGTGCAGCAACGCGTTGGCGACGAGTTCGGAGACGACGGTCTCGGTCTCCTCGATGACCTCGGTGGGTACGAGTGAACCGGCGAGGTCCTCGGTGAACACGCGCCGCACCTCCGGCACGGAGTCGCTGGTGAAGGCAAGGCGCACGGTGCGCACCCAGGAGTCGTTGGTGGAGCCGTCTTCGGTCATGCGCGCAAGTTTGTCATCTCAGGAGTAGGCGCGCTCGACAGCCTCTCGAACTGCAGCGGGTCGGTTGGTGATGATCGCGTCGACGCCGAGGTCGAGGCACAACTGGATGTCCTCGGGCGAGTCGACGGTCCACGCGTGCACGTGGTTGCCGACCGCGTGGTGGCGGGCCACGAACTTGCGGTCCCGGCGCAGCAACCCCATACCGGGACCGGCGATCGAGGCATTCGGACCGACGCAGGTGCGGTAGCGAAGCAGTTGCACGGTCTCGACCAACTGCACCCGCTCGAGTTCTGGCGCCAACCGTACGAAGCGCGCGACTGCCCGGGACGAGAACGACATGAGTCGCACCTGCAGATCGGCCGTCGCCGTATCGAGCAGCCCGTACTCCTCCAGCACCTCGGCGAGCACTTCCTCGATGCGAGCCGGTTGCCGGAACGGGTGCTTGGTCTCGATCACCAGTTGCAGCTTGCGCGGCCCGTCGAGCAGCGTCTCGATCAGTTCCCGGAGGGTGAGCAGCGAGCCGGTGTGACCCTCGCCCTTCCAGGAGCCCCATTCGAACTCCTGCAACTGTTCCAGCGTCAACTGGGAGACGACGCCGGTGCCGCTGCTGGTGCGGTGGAGTGTGCGGTCGTGGACGCACACGAGCTGCTCGTCGGACGTCAGCCGGACGTCGCACTCGACGCCGTCCGCGCCGTCCTCGAAGGCTTGTTCGTACGCCCTCAGTGTGTGCTCGGGGTGAGCCTCGCTCGATCCGCGATGGGCAATCACCAGGGGCGGTGTCTCACGCACGACTGCAATCCTGCCGCACTCAACAGCCACCCCGCACCAAGGCGCGACCGTCGCGCCTTACGCCGTGGTACGGACTCGTGCCCGGGCGTAAGGCGTGATCGTCGCTCCTTACGCCAAGCGGACGCGTCCGTCTGAGAAGGTGGCGCTATGACTGACGTGGAGTTCCAGGTGGAGGGGCGTCTCGGCCGCATCGTGCTCGACCGGCCGAAGGCACTCAACGCACTGACGTTGCCCATGGTCGAGGCCGTCGATGCGCAACTGCAGCAGTGGGAGCGCGACGAAGCGATCAGCTCGCTCACGATCGAGGGCGCCGGCGAGCGTGGGCTGTGCGCGGGCGGCGATGTAGTCGCAGTGCGCACGGAGATCCTCGACAGCCAGGACGGTCAGCACTTCTTCGGAGCCGAGTACGCGATGAACGCCCGCCTGGCCGCCTACCCCAAACCGATCGTGGTCTTCCAGGACGGGTACGTGCTCGGTGGCGGCGTGGGGGTGTCGGCACATTGCTCGTTGCGGCTGGCAACCGAACGCACCAAGGTCGCGATGCCGGAAACGATCATCGGCTTCTTCCCGGACGTGGGCGCGATGCACCTGCTCGCCTCGGCGCCCGGCGAGATCGGCACCCACCTGGCACTGACCGGGCAGATGATCTCCGGTGCGGACGCGGTTTACGCCGGGCTCTCGGACGCCGTTATCGACTCGGCGTCGTGGCCGGCCGTCGTCTCCTCGCTCGCCGACGGACGCGCACCTGACTATGAGGCGCAGTACGTGCGCAGCGAACTTGCCGGACAACAGGATTGGATCGACGAGTGTTACGCGGGGGATGACGCGTTCGTCATTCTGGAACGCCTTCGCACCTCGTCCGTCGAGCAGGCCCGGGTGGCCGCCAAACTGATTGCGCAGCGTTCGCCCTGGTCGGTCTCGGTCACGCTGGCGGCTCTGCGCCGGGCGGCCTCGATGGAAACGGTCGACGAGGTGCTGGCCCAGGACCTGCGACTGGCCCGCGTCGTGTCACACCACGCCGACTTCGCCGAGGGCGTGCGTGCGCAGTTGGTCGACAAGGACCGTGCCCCGAAGTGGACGCACGCCTCGCTCGACGAAGTTCCGAAGGACGAGGTCGACGCAGCGTTCGACTGAGGCCGATGCCCCGGTGCAGTTCAGAGGGTGATCAGGTCGTGGCGCACCAGTGCGCCGGCCTCGATCTCCAGCATCCCGGCAGTCGGACGCGGCTGCCGGCGTTTGTCGGTCGGCGATCCGGGATTGAACAGATGGCACCCGTCGTCGACCACGTCCATCGGGATGTGCGAATGCCCGTAGACGACCAGCTCCGCGTCCGGGAAACGACGCCGCATCCGGCGGCCACGACCCTGGCGCGCACCGGAGTTGTGGATCATCGCCACCCGCAGACCGTCGATCTCCCACTCCAGCGTCTCTGGCACCCCGGCGTTCCACGCCGCCACGTCCGGCCCGTCGTTGTTGCCGAGTACCACTCGCACGGGCGCGTAAGCGGCCAGTTCGTCGAGCACCGACGGGACGCACACGTCACCGGCATGCAGGATCAGGTCGGCCTGCTCGAGCAGCGGAACGAGCGCCGGCGGCACCGTCTTCCAGAAGCGAGGCGCATGCGTGTCGGCCAGCACCAGGACTCTCGTCACGACTCAGTTTCCGCGGAGGCGTGAACGCACCTGTGCCGGCGAGGGATTGGTCTCGCAGTCCCCGTCCGGGAAGACCACGGTCGGCACAGTGCGGTTGCCGTGGTTGATCACCTCGACGAGTTCTGCCGCGGCGGGTGAGCGCTCGATGTCGATCTCGGTGTAATCGATGCCCTCGCGGTCGAGGCCGGCCTTCAACCGGCGGCAGTAGCCACACCACCCGGTGGAGAACAGCGTGACGGTGCCCGCGGCCGGCAACTCGACGCCGCGGGGAAGGATCTGGCTCACGTTCATGACCACACCAACACCACAGCGTTGATCGGGATTCCACCGTGCGCCGCCCGCTGCCCTCCGCTGTGCCGGAACACCGACGAATGCGAGCGGTTTCGGCGCCTACGCATTCGTTCCTCATGCGTAGGGCTCAACCAGCGAGAGGGTATGGGCTCGACCAGCGGCAGGACGCTGACCCACACAACTCCCGCTGGTTGAGCCACGCCGATGAGGAACGAATCAGCGTGCGCCGAAACCACTCCCGCGCACGAAGCACCCGCTCAGCGATCAGCGAGCAACTCCGTGACCCCACACAATCCCCGCTGGTTGAGCCACGCCGATGAGGAACGAATCAGCGTGCGCCGAAACCACTCCCGCGCACGAAGCACCCGCTCAGCGATCGGCGAGCAACTCCGTGACCCCACACAATCCCCGCTGGTTGAGCCACGCCGATGAGGGACGAATCAGCGTGCGCCGAAACCACTCCCGCGCACGAAGCACCCGCTCAGCGATCAGCGAGCAACTCCGTGACCCCACACAACTCCCGCTGGTTGAGCCACGCCGATGAGGAACGAATCAGCGTGCGCCGAAACCACTCCCGCGCACGAAGCACCCGATCAACGGTCGGCGAGCAGCTCGGTGACGACGGTCGGGTCGTGGAAGTCGATGTCACCCGTGGGCAGGTGCTGGACGCGTTCGTGACCCTTGCCGGCGACGACCACGACGTCGCCCGGACGCGCCTCGTCCAGGGCTTGACGGATAGCTTCGCGGCGTTCGAGCACGACCGCCGTGTTCGAACTGTCGGCACCGCTCATCACCTCGTCGGCGATGGCCTGCGGGTCCTCGGAGTACGCGTCGTCGGTGGTGATGATGTTGATGTCACCCAGTCGGGAGGCCACCGTCCCCATCGGTGCACGCTTAGCCGGATCCCGTTCTCCCGCAGCGCCGTACACCACGATCAACCGGGCATCATCACCTCGCGTCGAGGTCACCTCACGGGCCACCTCGAGCAGGGCGCGGAGTGCATCGTCGGTGTGGGCGTAGTCGACGATCACCTCGAACCCGCGATCCGCAGCGGCCGGGACCCGCTCGAACCGGCCGGGCACCTGCGGGATGGTCTGCGCCGCCGCGACGAGCGTGTCGGCGTCCATGCCCATCTCCAGCAGCAACGCCGACGCGCCCGCGACATTGTGCACGTTGTAGTCACCCAGCAGCGGAGTACGGAACGCGAGTGACTGCCCGGCGGGGGTTTTCAGCATGAACGCGGTGCCCGCACCCTCAAGCCGGACATCCTCGATGCGGTAGTCGGCGTCGGCGGAAGCACCGTACGTGAGCGTGCCGTCTACTTCGTCGGCGATGCGGCGACCGTACTCGTCGTCGGCATTGACCAGCTTGGGTCCGTCGGTGCGCTCGAACAGCCTCCGCTTGGTGCGGTAGTAGTCCTCCATGTCGGGATGAAAGTCGAGGTGATCCCGCGTGAGATTGGTGAAGAGGGCTGCCGCGTAACGCGTGCCGAGCACTCGGTGCAGCGCGAGACCGTGCGAACTGGTCTCCAGCACGACATGCTTCGCGCCGCCGTCGAGCATGCGACGCAGGTTGCCCTGGACGACAGGTGCCTCGCCCGTCGTCCGCACCGCCGGTTCGCGGTGTCTCCCGACCACGATCTCGGCAGTGGTGAGCAGGCCAGTCGCGTCCTCGCCGTACGCGGCCGACAGAATCCCGTGCAGCACATACGAACTCGTCGTCTTGCCGTTCGTTCCGGTGACGCCGTAGACGGTCAGTTCATGTGACGGATTCCCGGCGAACGCACACGCCAACTGTGCCAGGGCAACCCGGGCGTCCGGCACAACAGCCGTCGGCACGCCGTCGATCGGTTCCTGCGCCACCACCAGTCGTGCGCCGCGGGAGATCGCGCCCGGAGCGTACTTGGCACCGTCGCTGGTGAACCCCTTGATCGCGACGAACACCCCGCCGGGCTGCACCTGGTTCGATGCATTGGTCACGGCGGTGAACTCGCCCTCGACCGGCACCTCGGTGCTCAGAACGGTTGCAATTTCAGCGGAGTTCAGCCTCACCCGACGAGCCTAGCAACGGGCGCCCGACCCGCCTTCGACGCGCTTGCCGACCGACCTCGTGGCGAGGAGCCGTCCTGGCGATAATGGACGCGTGTTCGTCGTGGCGTTGATACTGCTGGCGGTGCTGCTGGCCTGGCCGATGCCCCGTCTTCTCCCCCGGCTCACCGCACTGCGTTCGGTGCCCGCGGCGGCCTTGCTGCTGTGGCAGAGCGTATCGCTCGCCGCCGTCGCCTCTGGACTGCTCGCAGCCCCGCTGGCCGTCCTTCTGTACGCCCGAGCGACCTCCGGACATCACGATCCCGACCCCGGCAAGCACCTGACACTCCTGCTGGCCGGTCTCGTGGTCACCGGCTTCCTGCTGGCTCGCCTGCTGCTGCAGGGCCACCGGATCGGCACGGACCTACGCCGCGGACGCCGTGAGCACACCGAACTGGTCGACCTCATCGGTATCGATGACGCGGCCCTCGGGGAGAACGTCCGGGTGTTGGCTCACCCGACACCGACGGCGTACTGCGTTCCCGGCTCCAGCCGGCGGGTGATCCTGACCCAGGGAACGCTCGACACTCTCGACGCGGATCAACTGGAGGCCGTTCTGGCACATGAGCGTTCGCATCTGCGACAGCGGCACGACCTCGTCCTGGAGTTCTTCACGGTGTTGCACACCGCCGTGCCCGCGGCCGTGCGCAGCACTGCCGGGCTGCGCGAGGTGAAGTTGCTGATCGAGTTGCTGGCCGACCGCTGGGCCGTCGGTGTGACCGGCAAGCGGCCGGTCGCCACCGCGATGCTGGCGCTCGCCGAAGGACAACACCCGGCGTCGGCGCTGGGCGCGACGGACGATGCGGTGATCCGCGTCGAGCAGCTGGCGTACGGCACCTACCGCCGGCGACTGGCTCTCGGAACGGTGTTGACCGCGATGTTCGTGCTGCAGCTGCCCGGGCTGCTCACCGTTGCGACTCTCGTCGGCTGATCAAAGCGCCTCCAGCGCCTTGCGGACGCGGGCGAGATCGCGGTCGGGCATGTCCTGCAGGAAGTGCAGCACGGCGTCCGACTCGGCCGAGCCACCCCAGTCGGCGAGCGTTTCGCGCAACGCCTGGGCGGTGAGCTCCTCACGGCTGGACGCCGCGCTGTAGCGCCAGGCACGCCCGTCCCGGACGCGCTCGGTCAGGCCCTTCTTGGCCAGACGGTCGGCAACCGTCATCACCGTCGTGTAGGCGCGCTTCTTGCCGTCGGTCTGTTCGAGGCGTTCGGCGATCTCACGCACGATGAGTGGAGTCTCGGTGGCCCACAGGCACTCCATGATCGCGCGTTCGAGGTCGCCGAGGCCGTTGGCGCTGACGTTGTCACGATTCATGAGGTCCATCCCGATGGTGCAGGCTCGTAGGAGCGGTGATCGTTCAACTTTACGACTCGCTGGGCACCGATGGTTCCCACCGGCTGGTGCGCGACGAGGATCACGGTGCGGCCGGTGGTCGCGCTGTGCAGGTCGGCGAGCACCTCGCGTGCGGTCGGGGTGTCCAGGTGAGCGACCGGCTCGTCGAGCAACACGATCGGACGACCCGAAAGCACTGCGCGTGCGATCCCCAGTCGGGCTCGTTCTCCTCCGGAGACGCCTCGGTTGCCGTCGCCGAGTTCGGTGTCGAGGCCGGCGGGCAGCGCGGCGAGCCAGTGTCCGAGCCCGGACTGCACCAGGGCTGCCGCGACCTGCTGGTCGGACGCTCCCGGACGAGCGAGCAGCATGTTGGCGCGCACGGTGCCGACGAAGATGTGGGGTTCGTCGTCGACGACGGCGAACAGGTCACGGACGGCGTCGAGCGACAGGCTGCGGACGTCGCGTCCGCCGATCAGGTACGACCCGGACGCCGGGTTGAGGTGACGAGCGAGCACCGCGAGCAACGTGGACTTGCCGGAGCCGTTCGGGCCGGTGATCGTCACGTGCTCGCCCGGACGGATCATCAGATCGAGCGGCGCCAGGTGCACCGCATCGTCGGTCCAGGCGGCGCTGACATCGCGCAGCTCGACAGTCGTGTCCGTGCCCGGTTCGTCGTGAGCAGTCGCGACGACCGCCGGAGCCTGGTCGAGCAGGACGCTCAGCCGCTTCGTGGCAGCTCGGCCGCGGGCGAGCGCGCCGACGGCGTCCGGGATCAGGCCGAGCACGTCGCCGAGCGCCAACGGCATGAACACGAGCAGGGCTGCCAGGGGCGTGTCCAGGTCACCGCTACGCACCGGGTCGAACAACAGGTAACCGAGTGCGACGGTGGCAGTCCCGGTGAGCGCCAACGAGAGTCCGAGACCGACCGAGCGCCCGCGGGCCTGCCGGCGACTCGCGCCTTCGAGCTCGGCCTGCGCCTCGTCGATCCAGCGCAGAGCTTCGTCGGATGCCCCGATCGCCTGCAGCTCGGCGGGGTTGGCCGACACGAGGTGCGCCGCGCGCTGCACCGCTGCGCGTGCTTCGAGTACCTGCGCCTGGCCGCGGCGTTCCAGCGCGAGGTCGAGCGCCCCCACGAGCACGGCTGAAGCACAGAACATCACCAGCACGAACCCGGCTGTTGCGTTCAGCACGAATGCGACGGTCACCGCAGCGGCCGACGCGACCAGTGTGGCGATCAACGGCACGACGGAGCGCACCTGTAGATCGACGACATCGTCGAGGTCCCGGACAACGCCGGTGAGCAGATCGGCGCGACGCCGGCGTCCGAGCCTGGCCGGGGTCAGCGGGATGAGTCGCCGGTAGACCTCGGTGCGCTCGTGCCGCAACGAGTTCAACGCGGCGTCGTGCGAGATGACCCGCTCGACGTAACGGAACGCCGGGCGTCCCATGCCGAACGCGCGAACCCCGACGACCGCGGTGAGCAGGGTGAGGATCACCGGGTGCTTGCTCGCCTGCACGATCAGCCAGCCCGAGGTGGCGGTCAGGAAGACACCGCATCCGACGGCGAGGCCGCCGATGATTGCGGCGATCACGATCTTGGCGCGTGACGGAGGCGACTGCTTCTTGATCGATGGTCCGTACGGGGTCCACTGGTTCATCGGGCCGCCGCCCGGTGAGTGAGGCGGATGGTGTGATCGGCGCGGTCGATGAGTTCGTCGTCGTGGCTGACGACCACCACCGGACGCCGCGCGGCGAGATCGACGATCAGGTCGCGGACGTCGTCCGCCGCCTCGGGGTCGAGGTGCGCCGTGGGTTCGTCGACGAGCAGCACGTCGGCGTCGCTCAGCCAGGCTCGGGTGAGAACGAGACGGGCGCGCTGGCCGGCGGACAGGCCGAAGCCGTTGTCTCCCAACGCAGTCTCCAAACCGGCGGGGAGGGTGCCGAGGATGCGCTCGAAGCCGGTGGCAGACATCGCCTCGTCGAGACGTGAGGTGTCGCTGACACCGAAGAGCAGGTTGTCGCGCACGCTCATCGGCGCGATGAACGGGGTCTGGGTGACCAGGTGGGTGGTCGGACGCTCGATGGTGCCGGCCGTCGATGTGCGCAGTCCGGCGAGCAGTTCGAGCAGCGTGGTCTTGCCGCATCCGGAGGGTCCGGCCAGCACGGTGAGGCCCGGCTCGACCGTGAACGAGACGTCGTCCAGCACGTCGTGGTCGGTGCCCGGGTAGCGATAGCGGACGCCGTCCAGCACCAGCGCTCTCCTTGCGGCTCCTGCGTCCGCAACACCTTGGTTTCGGCGCGTGCGGTTTCGTTCCTCATCCGCACGGCACGACCAGCGGTCGGACGGCGCGCTCGGAAGCAACGAATCGATCGCCTCGACACCGTCGGCGGCGGCGTGGAACTCCTGCCCCACCCGGCGGATCGGCCAGTACGCCTCCGGCGCGAGCAGGATCGCGGTCAGCGCGACACCGAGTTCCAGTTCGTCCCATGCCAGACGCATGCCGGTCCAGACCGCGACGATCGCGACCGAGATGGTGGCCAGCAGTTCCAGGGCTGCGGACGACATGAACGCGATCCGCAGCGTGCGGACGGTGGCGACCCGGTGCCGGTCGCCGACCGCAGAAACCTGTTCGGCCTGGTGCTCGGCGCGGCCGTAGGAGACCAGCGTCGGCAGTCCGCGCATCACGTCCAGGAAGTGACCGGACAAGCGGGTCTGGGTCTTCCACCGCTTCTCGGTGGCGTCCTGCGTGAAGCGTCCGATCAGGGCCGCGAACACCGGCAGCAGAGGCAACGTCAGCACCACGATGAGCGCGCTGCTCCAGTCGACGAACAGCAGGCAGAGGACAGCGAGCGGTGGCACGACGGCAGCCGCCACCAAGGAGGGCAGGTAGCGGGCGACATACGGCTCGACCGCACTCGCCCCGTGGGTCGAGACCGTCATCAGACGGGCGGCGTCCGGACGCTCGTCCGCAGGCGCCGCGAGCATCCGTCGCAGGTAGTCATGACGCAGTGCACCCGAGATGCGGGTCGCCGCCCAGGACGCGACCTGCTCGGTGAGCAAGGACAGCAGACCGCGGATTACGAAGACGACAACAACCGCGACCGCCGGGCCCGTCAGCGAGTGCCCGCGGACCAGAGCTACCACCAGCGCCGCGATCGCGAACGCACCGGAGATGGCCGCGACCCCCGACAGGCCACCCAGCACACCGAGCACCACAACGGGCACTCGGGTGGCGGGTACTTCCTTGACCAGTCGGGGGTCGAACGGCTTCATGTCAGGCGTCCACCTCGTCCTGGATCTTCAGCGGGTCGACGGCGCCGGGGATGTGCTCGACACTGATCCGGCGACGGAACACCCAGTAGTTCCACGCGGTGTACGCCAGCGCGATCGGGGTGAAGATCAGCGCTGCTCCGGTCATGATCTGCAGCGTCAGGTGCGAGCTGGACGCGTTCTCGACCGTCAGGTTGAACCGATCATCCGTCGTGCTCGGCATGACGTTCGGGAAGATCGCCAGGAAGTAGGTCGCGACGGCCATCACCCAGGTGATGGTGGTGCCGATGAACGCCTTGCCCTCCGCACCCTTGGTGTTGAAGAAGATCGCCGCGAGCAGCGACACTGCCGCGATCGCCGTGGTGATCCAGGAGCCGACGTTGCCGGTCTTGAGGCCGACCCACAGCAGCAGCACGACGGCCAGTACCGCCGTCACCAGGCCGGCCTTGGTGGCGAAGGCGCGGGCGTCGTGGCGGATCTGACCGGCGGTCTTCAGCGCGATGAAGTGGCCGCCGTGGGTGAGCGACAGGCCGACGAACACCAGACCACCGAGCAGCGACAGCGGGTTCAGCAGCGTGAACAGGTTGCCGGTGAAGATGAACTCCTGGTGCCGGTCCTGGGTGATCGGCACACCGGCGACGATGTTGGTCAGCGCCACACCGAGCAGCAGCGGCGGCAGCAACGAGCCGATCATGATGCAGAGATCCCAGCCTTTGCGCCACTCGTCCGAGTCACGCTTGTGGCGGTACTCGAAGCCCATGTTGCGCACGATCAGGGCGACCAGGATGAGCAGCAGTGCCAGATAGAACCCGCTGAACAGCGTGCCGTACCAGGCCGGGAACGCCGCGAACATCGCACCGCCGGCGGTGAGCAGCCAGACCTCGTTGCCGTCCCAGAACGGGCCGATGGTGTTGAGCAGGACGCGGCGACGCTTGTCGGTGTCGGCCTTGTCCGAGCCCTTGCCGAGGATCGGTAGCGACATCCCGACCCCGAAGTCGAAGCCTTCGAGCACGAAGTAGCCGGTCCACAGGACGCCGATGATGATGAACCAGAGTGTTTCGAGAGACATGTGTTCTCAGTCCTTTTCGCGAATGTCCGGCGGTCAGTAGGCGAACGCCAACTGGTCGTCGTCCTCGAGCATCTTGGGTTCTTCGAAGGGCTCGGCCCCCTTCTTGATGTAGTCGAGGAAGAGCTTCACCTCGATCACGGCGAGCACCGCGTACAGCAGGGTGTAGACGATCAGCGAGATCGCGACGTCGGCGGTCGAGGCGGCCGTGGACAGACCCGTCTCGGTGGTCATGACGCCGTAGACCAACCACGGTTGACGACCGATCTCGGTGAAGATCCAGCCGAAGCTGTTGGCGAACACCGGCGCGAACGGGGTCAGCACCGCGATCCAGATGAACAGCTTGCTCGTCGGAGTACCGCCCTTGCGGGTCTTCCACAGCACCAGCGCTGCGCCGGCCGTCGCCGCCATGCCCAGGCCGATCATGAACCGGAAGGACCAGTAGGAGCCGGGGATGTTCGGCACGTAGCTGGAGGGGCTGATGTAGTGCTCGGGGACGCCGTATTCCTTGTTCTTCTCCGCGATGGCAGCCGGCAGTTCACGACGCAGATCGTTGATGCCGGCGACCTCGCCGTTCATGTCACCGGTGGCCAGGAACGACAACACCTTGGGGACGGTGACGGCGAACTCCTCCTTGCTGCCGTCCAGAGATCCGATGGTGAACACCGAGAAGCTCGCCGGCTGCTCGGTGTCGTACAGCGCCTCGGCGGCAGCCATCTTCATCGGCTGGACGTCGGTCATGATCTTGCCCTGGATATCGCCGGAGATGAGCATCGCGACGCTGGCGACCAGGGTCACCCAGGCACCCACGCGGGCGCTCTTGCGGTACATGCCGCGGTCGGCTTCCGCGCGTCCCTTCATCAACTTCCACAGACCGACTCCCATGACCATCGCGCCACCGGTCATGTAGGCGGCGGACACGACGTGCGGGAAGGTGACCAGTTGCACCTTGTTGGTGAGGACGGCGACGAAGTCGGTGAGTTCTGCGCGGTTCTTCAACTCGTTGTACTTGAACCCGACCGGGTTCTGCATGAACGAGTTCGCGGCCAGGATGAAGTAGGCCGACAGGACGGTGCCGATGTGCACCAGCCAGATGCACATCACGTGCAGCTTCTCGGGTATGCGCCCCCAACCGAAGATCCACAGGCCGAGGAAGGTCGACTCCAGGAAGAAGGCCAGCAACGCCTCGAACGCGAGCGGGGCGCCGAAGATGTCTCCGACGAACCGGCTGTAGGCCGACCAGTTCATCCCGAACTGGAACTCCTGGACGATGCCGGTGACCAGGCCGAGCGCGAAGTTGATCGTGAACAGCTTGCCGAAGAACTTCGCCAAGCGCAGCCACTCCGGGTTGCGGGTGCGCAACCACGCGGTGTGGAAGCCGGCGACAACGGCGGACATGCCGATCGTGATCGGCACGAAGAAGAAGTGGTAGACGGTCGTGATGGCGAACTGCCATCTCGCCAGATCAAGCGCATCCACTGGGCGTACTCCTGAAATTCCCGGGTCCGGACACAGGTGGTCCCCGTGTCGCCGAGTCCGATACTACTCCTAGTAGTACTACCCGCCACCTGTACTGGATTTTTACCGCGTGATACCCGTCACGCAGACGGGCCTGGCACCCACCTGGGCCGATCTTCCCCTCTTCGGTTTCGCCGTGTGCGCGATGATCCCGGGCCAGACCAGGGAGGTCGGCCAAAAACTGCCGCATCGCGCTGTTCGCCGTCCCCGACCAGCAACCGGCGCCTGGAACAATCGCCGGATGACTTCACCGCTGCGACGCATCGCCGTGTTCTGCGCATCCCGACCCGGGATCGACGACTCGCTGACGAAGGCTGCATACGACGCCGGGAACTGGCTGGCCCGCAACGACATCGGCCTGGTGTACGGCGGTGGGGGCAGCGGTCTCATGGGCGCAGTCTCCAGTGGCGCACTGGACGCCGGTGGCGAAGTGATCGGCGTCATCCCGCAGTCGATGATCGACCGCGAATGGGGTCGGCACGACCTCACCCGACTCGACGTCGTCCAGACCATGCATGAGCGCAAGGCCTTGATGGCGGACCATGCAGACGCGTTCCTCTGCCTGCCCGGTGGGCTGGGCACCCTCGAGGAGATCTTCGAGGTCTGGACCTGGCGCACGCTCGGCTATCACGACAAGCCGGTGGGCTTCCTGGACACCGGCGGCTTCTGGCAGCCGATGCTCGAAGTGTTGCAGGCGATGGTCGCGAACGACTTCGTCCACGAGGCGACGCTGAAGGACATCGTTGTGGAAGAGACCATGGACGCGGCCGTCGCAGGTCTGGCCGAACGCGTCTGACCACCTGTCGACAATTTACCGGCGCACTGGACGTCCATGTGTTCAACGAACCGGGCAAGACCATGCCGGCGGCACGGTACATCCGGGTGCACGCCACCGAGCGCGCGACGAACTACGGCTACTCGATCGAGGAGCTGCAGGTCTTCACCGACTGAGGATTCGCAGCATTACGAAGGTCAGTGCGTGCCGGGCCGTGTGACGCCGGCCACCTCACATCGGGGAGAATGCTGCGCGTCCGGGACGTTGAAACCACAACCGTCACCCGAGGCCCACCCCCGAACAAGGACCCCGCTTGAACGTCACCCCGCTCGTCTGGACCCTGACCATCACCGGCATCATCGGTCTGCTGCTGTTCGACTTCTTCTTCCACGTCCGCAAAGCACACGAGCCGACGCTGAAGGAATCCGCCACCTGGTCGGCGCTGTACGTCGGCGTCGCCCTGCTGTTCGGCGTCGGCCTCTGGTACTTCGCAGGCAGCGGCCACGGCGGCGACTACTTCGCGGGCTACATCACCGAGAAGGCACTGAGCGTCGACAACCTGTTCGTGTTCCTGGTGATCATGGCCAGCTTCAAGGTGCCACGGGCCTACCAGCAGAAGGTGTTGCTCGTCGGTATCGCGATCGCATTGGTGGCCCGTGCCGCCTTCGTCTTCGTCGGCGCCGCGATGATCAGCACGTTCAGCTGGACGTTCTACTTCTTCGGCCTCGTCCTGTTGGTCACCGCCGGCCACATGCTCAAGCCCGAAGGCGAGCAGGAGCACTCCGCCGACAACATCGTCAGCCGGATCGCCAAGAAGTTCTTCAAGGCGTCCGATGAGTACGACGGCGACAAGTTGTTCACCCGGATCGACGGCAGGCGGGTCATGACCCCGATGCTGCTGGTGATGATCGTCATCGGCGGCACCGACATCCTGTTCGCCCTCGACGCGATCCCGGCGATCTACGGTCTGACCGAGGTGCCGTACATCGTGTTCACCGCGACGGCGTTCTCCCTGCTCGGTCTGCGGCAGCTGTACTTCCTGATCGACGAACTGCTCGACCGCCTGATCTACCTCAGCTACGGCCTGGCCGTCATCCTCGGCTTCATCGGCGTGAAGTTGCTCCTTCACGCACTGCACAAGAACTCGCTCGGGTTCATCAACGACGGCAAGCCAGTGGACGTCATCGAACTCACCACACCGGTCTCGCTCGGCGTGATCGTCGGCGTCCTCGTGATCACCGTCGTCGCATCTCTGATCGCTTCGCGCAAGAAGGCCGAGGAGAAGGAGCTCAGCAAGGCCGGGCCCACGCAGTGATCAGCATGCAGTGATCAGGCGACCCGCTTGGTCCTGATCTGCAGCGCCGCGAGCCGGTCGAGGGTCGGGTCCCACATGCGGGTCAGGTGCGGCGCGATGTTGCTGTTGACGGCGTAGGTGAGCACGAGCTCGCACCCTTTGCCCTCGATGGGCAGCAGTCGTACCGACAGCGTGTCGAGGCCCTCCTGGACGAAGTCGGCACCGTCGACGCGCCAGGTCAGGTCGAAACCGTGCTGATCCCAGTGCAGGCAGGTGCCGGAGATCGTGACACCGGTGGACGCACTGGAGATGCGGTAGGCGTCACCGCGTCCGCGGCGCGGAAGGTCGTAGCTGACGCCGTCGATGTGGGGCCAGAACCACTCACTCATGACGCGGGGGTCAGTCCATGCAACGACGACATCGCTGACCGACATCTGCAGTCGCCGGTGGAAGATGTAGTCCTGGTTCATGCCACCAAGCTAGCCAGATCCGCCTTTTTTTTGGATCGGACGAGCGTTCTGTAAAAAGTCTTTACCTTCTCTATTGGATATCTTTACCTTCTTCAGTGGATCGTCGAGCGCCCGCTTTGGACAGTCGTCCAGTCACGCGATGACGCGCAATTCTGGGGAGTCGCCATATCCAATTCGCCGATGAAGCATTCGGTGCGTCAGACTCACGAGCATGTTGCACGTCGCCTTCTTCGAGCCGCAGATCCCGCCCAACACCGGAAACGCGATTCGCCTGTCTGCGTGCACGCCGGTGCATCTGCACCTGATCGAGCCGCTGGGCTTCTCGATGGAGTCGGCCCGGTTGCGCCGCGCCGGTCTGGACTATCACGACCTGGCGACCGTCACCGTCCATCCCGACTTGGATGCCCTCTGGTCGCATCTGCCCGGCGCTCGGGTTTTTGCCTACACCGGACGCGGCGACACCGTCTTCAGCTCGATCGCTTACCAGACCGGTGATGTGCTGCTGTTCGGACGAGAGGCCGACGGCCTGCCCGAGGAGGTCCTGTCGCACTCACGCATCACCGCGCAGGTGCGAGTGCCGATGATGCCGGGACGCCGATCCTTGAACCTCAGCAACACCGCAGCGATCGCTGTGTACGAGGCATGGCGGCAATGGGACTACGCGCTGCCGAGCGCAACGGACGCGGCCGTCTCGTAGCGCGGCCTGCCCGACTGGCCTTCCCGCAGGTGGGAGTGCACCAGTTCGACCTCCTCGACCAGCCACGGCGCGGACCGGAAGGTGTCGAGCACCTGCAGCCACTTGCGGGCGTCCAGTGATCGCTTCAGCCGTGCGATCGTGAGGTGTCCGACGAAGCGCTGACCGTCCGGGGTCGCACCGGCGCTGTTGCACGCGTTGCGGACGCCGGCGGCGAGGCGACTCATGTCGGCAGCAGGTGCCAGCCACAGCACCTTGGCGGTGAACTCGTCCGGGAAGGCGCCCGCTCCGGCCAGTGACAGCTCGAAGGACTCGTGTTTGGCGGCAGTGCGTTCCAGCGCCTCGACCAGATCGTCGACCCTGTGCTGCGCCACTTGCGGAAGGAACGCGAGCGTGAGGTGCCACTGCTCGGGGTCGATCCACGGCATGCCGTCGCGGGGCGCGAGAAACTCGCTGAGTTCTTCCTTGATCGGTTCCGGCGGCACCACCGCCACGAACATCCGCGCGCTCACGCCTGCTTGAAGAAATCGGGTGCAGTCATGCATTCGAGCCTAGGCGAAGAGCAGGATGGAGCAATGACGATGCACGCGGACGATTACCAAGCCTTGCGCAGTCGCTACGACTCGATGACCTACCGCCGATGCGGACGCAGCGGCCTCGACCTGCCGGCCATCTCGCTCGGTCTGTGGCACAACTTCGGCGACGACTTCACGCTCGACAACCAGCGCGCGATCCTGCGCCGGGCCTTCGATCTCGGAGTGACGCACTTCGACCTGGCGAACAACTACGGCCCCCGCACGGCAGCGCCGAACGCAATTTCGGCACGATCTTCGCCCAGGACTTCAAGCGCTACCGCGACGAACTGATCCTGTCCAGCAAGGCCGGGTACGACATGTGGCCCGGGCCCTACGGCCAGGGCGGCGGCAGCCGGAAGTACCTGATCTCCTCACTCGACCAGTCGCTGAAGCGCATGGGCGTCGAGTACGTCGACATCTTCTACAGCCACCGGTTCGACGACACCACGCCGCTGGAAGAGACGATGGGCGCGCTGGACTCGATCGTCCGGTCGGGCAAGGCGCTGTACGTCGGCATCTCCTCCTACAGCGGGCAGCGGACGCGTGAAGCGGTCAAGATCCTGCAGTCGATGGGGACGCCACTGCTGATCCACCAGCCCTCGTACTCGATGCTGAACCGCTGGGTCGAGGACGACCTGTTGCACGTGCTGGAGGAGACTGGCACAGGCTGCATCGCGTTCTCCCCGCTGGCCCAGGGCATGCTCACCGACAAGTACCTCAAGGGAGTGCCCGCCAATTCCCGTGCAGCGCAGGGCAAGTCACTCGGCGAGAAGATGCTGTCGGAAGAGACGCTGAAGAACATCCGGGCGCTGAACCGCATCGCCGGCAAGCGTGGCCAGACCCTCGCTCAGATGGCACTCTCGTGGGTGCTGCGCGACCCGCGGGTCACCTCGGCGCTGATCGGTGCGTCCAGCGTCCGGCAGTTGGAGGACAGCCTCGGGGCACTCGACAACCTCGAGTTCACCGACAAGGAGCTGAGCGCGATCGACAAACACGCGGTCGATTCGGGCATCAACATCTGGAAGCGGTCCAGCGACAGCTGAACCACACCGGATTGTGCCCGCGATTGCGTTCAAGGTCCCGCTGGAACGCGCGCATTCGCATGGGCTCAGCGGGTCAGGCGGTCCAGGAACGCTCTGAGCAACACCCCGCTCAGGCGACGGTGGGTTCCGATCCGTCCGAGGAGACCATCGGCTTGCCCGCCTCATGCCAGGCCTTCATGCCGCCCTCGAGGTTGGCGACATCGAGACCGAACTCGGCGAGCGAGGGCAAGGTGCGCCGGACGCGTCCGCCGCCCTTGCAGGTGACGATCAGCTGGCGGTCGCCGGCGAGGTCGCGGATGTGGTCGAGGTTCTGGGACAACTCACCGAGCGGGATGTGGACGGCGTTGGGTGCGTGCCCGGCGTCCCACTCGTGCTGTTCACGGATGTCGAGGAACACCGCATCGTCGGGAAGGTCGGTGACAGGGACGTCCGGGAATCGGCTCATTCATCGAGAGTAACCGTTTGCGCCGGGGACAGCCGTAATCACAGCGTGATCACCGTCGGCCCAACTGCGCGGATCGACCGAGCCTCCAGCGCAGTGATCAGGGTTCAGGTTCAAGGGGGCGGGGGCCCGACATGCACATCAATTCACCGGTCACTGGGCGACTGTCGACCTGGCCGGCTTCCGCGCCTGAATCACCTCACTCGTACTGGCCGTCGCTGCGGCGCAACAGGAATCGTGGCAGCACCACCCACAACGCGATGACCAGCAGGACGCACAGCACGGCCGCGATGTAGCCGGCTGTGCGGCCGATCACTACGTCGACGATCAATGCGGTCGCACACACCAGCGCGAGCCCGAGCATCATCAGGCCGGCCATCGTGAGCTTGTTCGCGGCCTTGAGGAGTTCATCCTTCGCCCGGCGCCGGAACAGGATGCGGTGGATGACGACGGGGCTGATGATGCAGAACGTGGACGCCGTGATCAGGCCGACGATCGCGACGTAGAGATGGATCTGCTGCCCCTGCAGGATGTCGAACCGCGCCTGGAACGGGAGGGTCAGCAAGAAGGCGAACAGGATCTGGATGCCGGTCTGGGTGACACGCAGTTCCTGCAGCAGTTCGTTCCAGTTGCGATCGAGCCGCTCGCCGGGTGACTCGCCGCGCTCGTCGTCCCCCTGGTCGTAACTGATGTCCTGGTGTCCCATCCGTTCAACGTACTGGTCGCGAATCTGCCGGTGGGGGGTTTTCGGTCCGGCGACCCGCGACCCGCACGTCCGGCGTCGAGGGCGTCCGACCTTGAACACCCGTCGCCGCCAAATACTTGCATCGTGAAAGAATCGCGCGATGGGACCCCTCTTGGATCGCATCGCCTCCGCACTTTCCGGTCGTCGGTCCTGGTGGGCCCTGATCCTGGCCGTTCTGCTGGCGGGTCTCGCCTTCGCGATGGGCGCTACCTCGAGTTCGAGTGCCCCGGTGTCGCTGCCTGCCGGCGCGGAGTCGGCCAAGGTTCGCGAAACCCTGAAGAGCTTTCCCGGTGGTGAACTGTCCCAAGGCGTCGCCGTCGTGACCCGCGAGGACGGCGCCGAGCTCTCCCCCCAGGACCTCTCCGCGATCGGCCAGATGCGCGAGCGGATGCTCGCCGTCGACCGGGGGGACGCGGTCAAGAACGCACCATCCTCGGGCCCGCCGGTCGTGCCTTCGCCGGACGGCAAGGCCGCGATCGCCTTCGTCCCGTTCGACGGCTCGGTCACCGGTTTCCCCCTGGTCGACTCGGTCAAGGAGGTGCGTGAGGCCGCCAATTCCGGTCTGCCCCAGGCACTGAAGATGGAGTTCACCGGCGGCCCGGGCTTCGGCGCCGACACCGCCAACGCATTCGCCGGAGCTGACCTTCGGCTCATCCTGATCACCGCGCTCGTCGTCGCCGTGCTGCTGCTGATCACCTACCGTTCCCCGATCCTGTGGCTGGTGCCGCTGATCGTGGTCGCGCTCGCCGACCGGGTCGCATCCATCGTCTCCGGCCGTGTCGTCGAAGCGTTCGGACTGGTCAGCGACGGCTCGACGTCCGGCATCACCAGCGTCCTGGTGTTCGGAGCGGGCACGAACTACGCGTTGCTGCTCGTCTCGCGATACCGCGAGGAACTGCGTCACGAGACCGACCACCGAGTCGCCCTGCGCACCGCCGTCCGGCATGCCGGTCCGGCGATCCTGGCCTCCAACCTCACCGTCGTGCTGGCCCTGGGTGCCTTGTTGTTCGCGATCCTGCCCAGCAACCGCGTCCTAGGTCTGAGTGCTGCCTTCGGCCTGCTGGTCGCCCTCGTGTTCGTGATGCTGATGCTGCCACCGGCCCTCGCGCTGTGCGGACGCAAGCTGTTCTGGCCGTTCGTTCCGAAGCCGGGCGACCACAAGGACGAGAAGGAAGGCATCTGGCACCGCCTCGCCGACGGCGTCTCGAGCAAACCGTGGATGTACGGCGGAGCGGGCGTGCTCGTCCTGCTGATCTGCGCCGCCGGACTGGTCGGCGTCAAAGTCGGCCTGTCGCAGACCGAGCAGTTCCGTGTCGCGGCCGAGTCCGCCGACGGGGTCGAGACGATGGCGAAGCACTACCCCGCCGGTGAGGCGAACCCCACCCGGATCGTTGCGAAAACCGCTGCAGCGCAGCAGGTTCAGCAGCGTGTTCAGGGCGTCGACGGAGTCCGCTCGGTACGTCCGAGCGGTCGCTCCGAGGCGGGACTCTCGTCCTGGACGGTGGTGCTGGATGCGCCTCCCGGCACGGACGGAGCCACCGGCAGCATCCGCGGGATCCGGGGTGCGCTGAAGGGTGTTCCGCAGGCCGAGGCGATGGTCGGCGGTCCGGACGCCGAAGCGCTCGACCAGTCGACCGGTGCCGAACGTGACCTGAAGCTGATCGTCCCGCTGATCCTGCTGGTCGTGTTCATCGTGCTGGTGGTGCTGCTGCGAGCGCTCGTGGCACCCGTCCTGCTGATGTTGTCGACGGTGCTCAGCGCTATCGCAGCGATCGGTCTCGGCAGCTGGATCAGCACCAATGTCGCGGGATTCCCGGCGCTGGACGACGGCGTCCCACTGTTCGCGTTCCTGTTCCTGGTGGCACTCGGTGTCGACTACACGATCTTCCTGGTGATCCGTGCGCGCGAGGAGAACGCGAACCACGGCACCAGGGAGTCGATGGTGCGTGCCGTATCGGCAACCGGTGCGGTGATCACCAGTGCGGGCGTCGTGCTCGCCGCAGTGTTCGCGGTGCTCGGGGTGCTGCCACTCATCGTGCTCACCCAGCTCGGCATCGTGGTCGGCCTGGGTATCCTGCTCGACACCTTCCTGGTGCGCACGGTCGTGATCCCCGCGCTGTGGAGCATCGTCGGTCCGAAGGTGTGGTGGCCCTCGAAGCTGAGCTGAGCACCCGGCGCGATCGACCCGTCCCGGTACGAGTGTGCCGACACCCCGGTGACCGGCTGGCTCGACGGTCAGCTCGCGAACGTGAACATGCCGAACTTGATCGCGCTCAACCGGCTCGGTGCGCTCGACATCCCGGCGTACCGCACGCTGATCTTCGGTCAGGCCAGCAAGGGCGACCGGTTCGGCTACAACGGCGAGTACACCAACGAGATGAACCGCACGATGCGCGACCTGCGCAGCTTCTGGGACATCAAGAGCGACGACATCTCGCTGATGCCGATGCACGGCGCGGCGTCGTTCACCGACCAGAAGCAGGTGTCGCTTACCGTGCAGTTGGCCTTCGGCGTCTCGCCCGCCACCGGCGACGCGATCGCCGCGCTCTACCCGATCCTGTTCGCCGCCGACCCGGCACTGAAGGGCGGCGACCACCCCATCTTCACCTTCAACGCGTTCGCGTACACCGAGGACGGTGCGCCTGCGAATGAGCAGCTCGGCATCCCCGACCGCATCGTGATGGGCGACGGCGTTTTCGCCGGCATGGCAGCGATCGGCCTGGGCCGCACCGCGCCCCGCTCGATCCTCGCGCACGAGTTCGGACACCACGTGCAGTACGAGAACAACCTGTTCGACTCACCGCTGACCGGACCGGAGGCGACCCGACGCACCGAGTTGATGGCCGACGGCTACGGCTCGTACTTCATGACCCACAAGAAGGGTCAAGCGCTGAACAAGCACCTCGTCGTGCAGGACGCTATGGCGTTCTACAACGTCGGCGACTGCCAGTTCACCTCCGACGGCCACCACGGCACCCCGAACCAGCGTCTGCGCGCTGCGAACTGGGCGTCCGACCTCGCTCTGGCGACCAAGCCGCGGTCCAACGTGATGCCGTCATTGGGCTTCGCGCGGCTCTTCGACCAGAAGCTGCCGGATTTCGTCGCGCCCGACGCCGGCTGACCTGGTCGTTCCACGCACGGTGCCCACGGACCTCGGTTCGTGGGCACCGCTGTCTGCACCGCGAATCCGCTTCATCCACAGCGTTGTTCACACCTGTGGATAAAACTACATCGATGTAATTTGTCCGGACTTCATCGCCATTACGGAACGGATCCGGGCAGGCTGGACGTCACTCCCCCGGTTCGGCACTGGTTCGCCGGACCCTGCCGATCAAGCGTCTGTCGAATCGGCGTGAGTTTCTGCCCTTGGCCGTCCCTGGCGAAGGGCAGAAACTCACGCCGATTTGGTTTGGTCTCAGCTCACGCTGCGCAGGTACTTGCCGAAGTGCGGGACGGTGAACGCGACACGTCCGCGTTCGTTGGAGTAGACCAGCCCCTTCTTCAGCAGCGCATCCCTTGCCGGAGAAAGCGATTGGGGTTTGCGGCCGAGGACGTCGGCGACATCGGACGTGAGCACCGAGCCGACCTCGTCCTTCTCCGAATCGGGCAGTCGGCCGCCGGCCTCCGCCATCGCGCGTAGGTACTCCCGCTCCCCCGGCGTCGCACGTTCGTAGCGTGAACCGAAGAATCCGACGGCGAGGTCGGCCTCGGCCTGTGGGGCAGCAACGGCCACATCGGACGCGGTGATCGGCGACTTGGGGGCCAACTCCCACACCACCTGGCCGTACGCCTGGATGAAGTACGGATAGCCGCCGGTCACCTCGTACATCGCATCGAGAGCGCCCTGCTCGAACTCGGCGTCCTCGTCCTGCGCCGGACCCTGGAGTGCACGGTCGGCCGCCTCGCGGGGAAGGCGATCGATCCGTGCGTAACGGAACAACCGCTCGGAGTAAGACTTGGACGCCGACAGCACTGCCGGCAGGTGCGGCAGGCCGGCGCCGACGACGATGACCGGCAGACCGGACTGGCTGATCTCGTGGCACGCCGCGCACAATGCAGAGATGTCCTCGGGGTGCAGGTCCTGCATCTCGTCGATGAAGATGCCAATACCGCGTCCCATGTCGGCAGCCAATCCGCCTGCGTCCGAGAGCAGTTCGACCAGATCGATCTCGATATCGCCGGAGTCGGCGCGCCCACTCACGGCCGGCGCGTCGATGCCCGGGCTCCACTTGTCCCGCAGCTTCGCGTTGGGTGCCGCGTCGCGCTGGGCGAAGGCCTTGATGACGCCCAGGACGTGGTCGACGTCCTCGCTCTGTGGGTGTCCCAGTTCGCGGACCGCCTGATGCAGCGCACTCGAAATCGGTCGGCGCAGCCGTTGGTCGGGCCGAGCCTCGAACTTGCCGGTGCCCCACTTCGCCCGCACCGCCTCGGAGCGAAGTGCGTTGAGCAACACCGTTTTTCCGACACCGCGCAGTCCGGTGAGCACGATCGACCGCTCCGGACGACCGCGCGCGATGCGCTGGAGCACCACCTTGAACTGGTCGAGTTGCTCGTCACGACCGGCGAGCTCGGGCGGACGTTGGCCGGCGCCGGGCGCGTACGGGTTACGGATCGGGTCCATGCGAGGACTGTATGCGCATCTCTACCGGACACCCGATATTTCGCTAGCGAGTCCGATGGATCCACCAGAGGTGGCCGCAATCCCCCGATCAGGAAGTCTCATCAAATCTATTGCAGTTGCGATAGTCGCCTAGTCGACCTCATCACAGCACTGACGCGCAGTGACAAAGAGCATGTTTGTTCACCTGATGAATGTGATCCTTGACACATTAGCGAGATGTACGCAACGGTCTGCCGCAGCCGGCACGCCCCCTGCTGCCGCCGACAAGGAGTACTCCGATGTCCAAGCGCATGCTGTCCGTGAGCGCCGCCGTGGCAACCACCCTCGCTCTCTCGATCACCCTTCCCCAGCAGGCCGAGGCCGCGTCCGACCCGGTCGGACCGACCCAGCTGTCTTTCCCCGCCGCCCTCGCATGGTCCACCTTCTCCCCCAACGCCGTAGCGCCCGGCATGAACGACTGGGACTGCAAGCCCAGCGCCGCACACCCGCGTCCGGTGGTGCTGGTGCACGGCACCTGGGCGAACCGCTACGCCTCGTTCGCGCTTCTGTCACCCGAACTCAAGCGCGCCGGCTACTGCGTGTTCGGCCTCAACTACGGCGACGAGAACGACTCGATCGCCGGCAAACTGCCCGGCGTCTACGCAACTGCCGCGATCAAGCCGTCCGGCGCCGAGATCTCGCAGTTCGTCGACCAGGTGCTCGGCAGCACGGGTGCGGCGCAAGTCGACATGGTCGGCTGGTCGCAGGGTGGCATCGCGGCCCGCTCTTACCTGCAGTTCTACGGCGGCGCCAACGCCTCGAATCCCGCCGCCAACAAGGTGAAGAACCTCATCCAGTACGGCGCGACCAACCACGGCACCACCCTCAGTGGTCTGGCGACGCTCGCCGATCAGCTCGGGATCCTCAACCTCACGCCGGCCGCACTCGGCCAGGCCGCCGTCGACCAGACCATCGACTCGCCGTTCCAGCAGCAGCTCAACGCCAACGGCGACACCGTGCCCGGCGTCAACTACACGGTGATCGGCACGAAGTACGACGAGGTCAGCACGCCGTACACCCGCACTTTCCTCACCGCCGGACCTGGCGCGACGGTCAACAACATCACCCTGCAGGACGGCTGCGCGGTCGACCTCAGCGACCACCTGTCGATGATCTACTCGTGGCGCCTGATCGGCCTCACAAAGAAAGCGCTCAACCCGGCCGGCAACGTCTACGTGCCCTGCGTGCCGCGCCTGCCCGTCGTCTGACGCCGTAATCCCGTCGCCGTCTCGCGCGGCGACGGGATTAGATGGTGCGGTGACCACGATCCACACCGCCCGCCTCACCCTGCGGCCGATCACCGACGCCGATGTCGCCGACGAACGGATCATCAGCTGGCACACCGACCCGGCCGGGTACGAGCTCATGTCGGAGGCGCCGCGCACCCGTGACGACGCAGTCGAGTCGCTGCAGACCTGGCGGGAGGGGTGGGACGCCGACGGCATCAGTTACTGGATCGCCGAGCACGAGGGCACGCCGGTTGGCATCGGCGGGGTGCGCGCGATGAACTACCAGAGCCACCCGCACCTCAATCTCTACTACCGGCTCGACCCGCAGTCGTGGCGCCGCGGCTTCGGCAGCGAGATTGCCTGTGCGGCAACGGCATACGCGCAGGAGTTCTATACGGCGGGACCGGTCATCACCCGCATCGCACCGGCCAACGAGCCGTCCCTGCGCATCGCCGAGCGCGCCGGAATGGAAGACCTCGGCCCATTCCGGATGCCCCAAGACCCGGAGCACCTTCCCGACAACCTGCTCTTCGAGTCGCCCACCGCGCGGCTCGGCATCGGCGAGGCCTACGACGAGGTGCTCGACCTGTGGTGCCGGGTGAACGCGGACGGTGGTGCGGTCGGCTGGGAGGGTGCCGCACCCCGCGACGAGGTGGCGACGGTGCTCGACCGCCACCTGTCCGCCGAAGCAAGCACCCTTCTGCGCCTGCACGCGCCGAACGAGGAGACCTGGAACGACCCGTCCCAGGTCGGCCCGCTGCTCGGGTTCGGCTTCATCCAGCGCGCGACGTGGTTCTCGACCGCGCACCGCGCCACCCTCTACCGCGTGATGACGGACCCGCAGGAGCGCGGGCGCAATCTCGGACGCATCCTGATGGGCGCCCTGCACGGGCAGGCACGCCGGGACGGTGTCGAGACCTGCGAGATCAGCTACCGCGGGGGCACCGGACTGGAGAAGTTCTACGAACAACTGGGCTACGTCGAGACCGGGCGCCTGCCGGGAGGTCTGCGGTTCAGCTGGGGCGAGGTCGACGACGTGGCGATGGCTCGACGCCTCTGATCGGGTCTTATCTGCCTATCTAGCAACTCAACTAGAGGCCGCTAGCGGAAGACATCACGTGCCTCCTTGGTCAAGCGTCCATGGTGGCAGTGGCCGAGCGAATGCGGGAGGGGCTTCGGCGAATCCGTCAGTCGAGCCGGGTGACCTCGAACCGCCCCGTCGGGTGGGCGATGAGTTCCTGAGCGCCGACGATCTGGATCTCACGCGTGGCCGCGGTGTGGGTGGTCTCCATGACGCCGAACACGGAGTCGGCGGTCGCGGCGAGCGCCTGCTCGGCGGGTTCGGTGAGCAGGTGCGCCAGGAAGATCGCAGTGGTCGCGTCACCGGCACCGACCACGTACATCGGCAGCAACGGGGTGGTGACGATCCAGGCGCCGTCCCCGTTGACGACGGCCAGCTGGACGGAGTCGGCCGGGGTCTCGTCGGTCTGCACCGAGGTGACCAGCACGGTCTCCGGTCCGCGATCACGGATGGAGCGCGCGGCGTCCAGCAGTTCGGCGACGGAGTGGATCTCGCGCTCACCGGTGAGGTACTGCAACTCCCACTGGTTCGGGGTGATCACGTCGGCGGCCGGCACGACCTTGTCACGCATGAACTCGGGGATCCCCGGACGCACGAAGAACCCGCGTCCGACGTCGCCCATGACCGGGTCGGCGCAGTAGATCGCCTTCGGGTTCGCCGCCTTCACCCGTGCGACGGCGTCCA
Organism: Yimella radicis; assembly: GCF_054778255.1. Classification (NCBI taxonomy): domain Bacteria; kingdom Bacillati; phylum Actinomycetota; class Actinomycetes; order Micrococcales; family Dermacoccaceae; genus Yimella; species Yimella radicis. The sequence goes on along the minus strand of NZ_BAAGZR010000024.1, from coordinate 59,685 downwards.
GAATCACGGTGCCGATCGGGTCGGCGCCCATGTAGCCCGACAACACGGCGTCGCATTCGGGCAGGACGCCGCGCTCCTCGATGCCGGTGATCACGTCACGCACGGTCTCGGGTTCGAAGACCGGTCCCCGCCACTCGCCGTAACCGGTGTGGTTGGAGAAGTGCACGGTGTAGACCGGCCAGACCTCGTGCCCCAGGCGCTGCAACGGGAAGACGGCGGAGGAGTTACCGGCGTAGCCGTAGGCGACCGAGCTCTGGATCGACAGGATCTTCATTCCCGCGATGCTAGTACGGCCGTGCCGTACACCTGTGCTGCAGTTCGTCGGTGCGCAGGCGCCACACCCGTGCAATCCCGGACCCAGGATTCTGGGCCGCGCCGAACTGCAGCACGGGTGTACGACGATCCCTACGCTGGTCACCATGAGCGAAGAACTGCAGCCGAAGGACATCGCCGACGACGCGATCATTCTCGACGTCCGCGAGCAGGACGAATGGGACGCGGGCCACGCCCCCAACTCGGTACACATTCCGCTCGGGGAGATTCCGGAGCGCCTGGGTGACCTGCCCGAGGGCGAGCCGCTGCCCGTGGTCTGCCGTTCGGGCAACCGGTCGAGCCGCGCCGTTCAGTGGCTGGAGGCGCAGGGCTTCGAGGTCGCGAACGTCGCCGGCGGGATGAAGCAGTGGGAGTTCGACGGCAAGCCCGTCGTCACCCAGCACAACGTGGAACCCACGGTCATCTGACACACAGACCTTCACCGAGTGGCCGGGCTGTGAACTGGTGGCCGGGCTATAGCCCGGACGCTGGTTCATAGCCCGGCCACTCGGCGTCAGGTGAGCATCACTTGAGCAGGCGGGACATGCGCCGGTCGGCGAGCGTCTTGCCGCCGGTCTGGCAGGTCGCGCAGTACTGCATCGAGCGGTCCGCGAAGGACACCTCGCGCACCACGTCGCCGCACTCCGGGCACTTCTCGCCGGCACGTCCGTGCACCCGCATCCCGGAGCGCTTGGCGTCCTTGAGTTCGGCGGCGGGCTTGCCTGCGGAGGCTTCGATCGCGCCGTTGAGGGTATCCCGCATCGCATTGTAGAGCCGCGAAACCGCTTCAGGATCAAGGGAATCCGCCTTCGCGTACGGCGACAGTTTCGCGACGTGCAGCACCTCGTCCGAGTAAGCGTTGCCGACGCCGGCGATCACCGACTGGTCGCGCAGCACGCCCTTGATCTGACCCTTCTTCGCGGCGAGCAACTGCGCGAACACCTCGAGCGTGAACTCGTCGGACAACGCGTCCGGCCCGAGGGAGGCGATCTGCGGCACTTCGGTGGTGGGGTCCTTGACGATGTACGCGGCCAGACGCTTCTGCGTGCCCTGCTCGGTCAGGTCGAACGCCGAGCCGTCCTCGAACGAGACCCGCAGCGCCACCGGGGACTTGCCGCCCGGACGTAGCCGGGTGCCCGGTGCCTTCTCATACCAACGCAACCAGCCCGCGCGGGACAGGTGGAAGACGAGGTGGATGCCGTCGACGTCGAGGTCGATCCACTTGCCGAACCGGCGCACGTCGGTGACGAAAAGTCCGCAGAGTGCCTGCGGCGCAGGCGAATAGGTCTTGAGCACGCTGAACGAGGCGAGCTCGACGTCGGCCACCGCGACGCCTTCGACCCGCGAGCGCAGGAAGCGCACGAGGGACTCGATCTCGGGCAACTCAGGCATGGGAGACGCCGGTGTCGAGGGTGCGCAGGCAGGAGAGTTCCTGGAAGAGGGCGTACCCGTCGCCGCCCTCGACCTTGAAGGTCGGCGACTCGCGTCCGTCGTCACGCGACAGTGGGTGACCGTGCGACAGCATCTGCTGGGTGACGGTCAACTGTCGGATCGCGATCGCCCGGACGTTGTCGGGCATCTCGGCGGCGAACTCGTCGTAGATCTCCGGATCGTGCTGCCCGTCGTCGCCCACCAGCAGCCACTGGATGTTCGGGAATTCGACTGCCAGTCGGCGCAATTGGGAACGCTTGTGTTCGCGTCCGCTGCGGAAGACGGCGGTCTCGGTAGCACCCCAGTCGGTCATCAGCAACGCGCCGGTCGGGAACCCGTGGCGTTGCAGGAAGCGATTGATGATGGGCTGGGTGTTCCAGGCTCCGGTCGACAGGTACAACATCGGCGATCCGGGATTGTGCGCGAGCAGCGACCGATACAGCGCCGACATCCCGGGCACGACTCGGCGGGCCGTCTCCGGCAGCACGAACGTGTTGTACGCGGCGAGCATCGGACGCGGGAGCGAGGTGACGACGCAGGTGTCGTCGATGTCGCTGATGATCCCGAACCGGATGTCGTCGCCGATCACCTGCACCGGGGCAGTGCTCTCGACCGTTCCGCAGCGCACCCGGGCGTGGTGCCAACCCGGCTCGAGTCCGTGGCCCTGCAGAGTGATGTCGAAGTAGCCACCGCGGTCGGAGTGGGTGTCCACGACCGCATCTCCGAGTCGCACCTGTACCGGCTGCCGGGATTGCGGGGCGGCCATGAAGACCCTGATGCCGCGCCGCACACTGGCGTACATCGGGTCGATCGGTTGGTCGGCGGCGTCGACGCGTGAGAGCACGATGCGTCCCATGACCCGTGCCTGGGTACCGCTGGCGTAGCCGGAATAGGCCAACACGCGCGTGACGAATCCACGTCGCGACAGCAACCTGCCCAGCACACTGTTGAACGCGTCCTCGGCGCGGGCGGCGGGGTGCATCGAACCCATGGGCAACACCCTAGGCGAACCGTCCCGCCTAGTCTGGACGCGTGGTGAACCGCAAGCGAGCGCGTCCGACCCGGCGCACCTTCGTGGCCGCGACCGTCGCCACCACCGCCGGCGCCGGCGGCCTGCTCGGCTACCAGGCCTGGCCCCGCCGCGAGTACCCCCGCCACGTGCCGCTGTACTCCGCAACCGTTGCCAAAGGGCCTGCACCGCAAGGCGATCCGGTGCCCGGCGAAGACCGCACGCTCGTCCAGTCCGGGGAAGTGAGCCTGTTGATCCGGGACAGCCGAGTCCTGCAGACGGCACCGGACGCGTCCGCCCTGCTCACCAGCGAGAACATCATGCTCGCTACCGCTCCGGAGTGGTCGCGCACCGGTGGTTTCAAGGAGTTCGCGCGCTCGGCGTTGCAGGACGTGTTCGTGCTCTCCGACGGTCTGCCGAGTCCGGTCGCCGCGTGGACGCCGTACTGGCGGTTCAGCTGGCCTCGCGACAGCGCGTTCGTCGCGGTGGCTCAGGCGATGACCGGTCAGCCCGACGCCGCCGTGCGAGTCATCCGCTTCCTGCGGTCGGCGCAATCGGACGACGGCTGGTTCGAGGCTCGATACGTGCCCGGCACCTCACGCAGCCCCGACCGCCGGGCACGGCAGTTGGACGGTTCGGGATGGGCACTGTGGGCGGCCGACCAGGTACGAGCGCGTCTGCCGGCGGACCGGGCTCGCGTCGAGGTCGCGTCCTGGAGATCGCTGATCGTGCGCAGCACCGACCGGATCATCGCCGCGACGAACACGTCGTCCGGGTTGCCGCCGGCGACCCCGGACTACTGGGAGGTGACCGAACGGTCACCGACTCTGGCCACGTGCGCCGTGCTCGCCGCCGGCCTCGAAGCGTCGGTGCGTCTGCTGACCGCACTCGGCGACACTGCGCGAGCCGAGCGAGCCAGCCGTGCGCTGACTCGGTTGGACGCGACGATCATGAGCGCCTACGGCCGGTACGGCTACCCGCGCCACCCCGGACGCAGCGACCCGGACATCGGCGCTGCCTTCCTGCTTCCACCCTTCCGGGACGCGGTGAACGAGCATGCGCTGCAAGGCCTGGTCTCGCTGTTGCCCCGGCTGAAACGACCGGCCGGCGGGTTGGCACCGGGTTCGAGTTGGCACCGGGACGGGATCAGCTGGACGCCCGAAACCGCCACTGTCGCAGCGGTTCTGGGTGCATCTGGTCAGACGCAGCGGGCCAGGGACATGGTGCAGTGGCTCGGTGAACATCGCACGATCGGTGGTTCGTACCCGGAGAAGGTGCTGGAGACGGGCGAGCCTGCCGCGGTGGCGCCGCTCGCTTGGACCGGGGCTGCGGTGCTGCTCGCGATCCAGGGGCTCGAGGGTTGACTTCCCACTTCCCGGCGAACAGCTCAGGGACGACGAAAGCGCGACAGTCGCGCGTTACGCCCTGGTGCACGTCCGAACCGCGGCGTAACGGACGACTGTCGCGCCTTCATGTCACGGGTGAAACCAAAACGAACTCAGATGAAGGACGGAACCGCGGTCCACGCCTCGCCGGGCTCGCCGGCACCGTCGCGGAGGACGGTCGCTTCGATGAGGCCGTACGGGCGGTCGGCGGCAATGAAGACCTCGCCGTTGTTCTCAAGGCCGAACCGGTCGAGGTCGTAGAGGAAGTGGTGCTTGTTGGGCGCGGAGAACTTGATCTCGTCGATCTCCGGGTGCGCCTCGAGCACGTCGCGGCCCATCGCGTAGAGCGTCTCCTGCAGCGCGCGGCTGTACGTGGTCGCGAACGCGGCCAGGCAGAGCTTCTTGACGTCATCGTAGACCTCGTCGAAGTTGACGCCGTCGATCGTGTTGAAGCGCCAGCGCGCGGTGAGGCTGGTCGCCATGATGCGGTCGTCGGCCTCCTCGAGCGTCGTGTACTTGTCCTTGAGGAAGCCCTTGAACTCCGAGCCGGTCGACTTCAGGACGATGAGGTCCTCCAGGCCGGAGACGACCCACACCTTCTGGTCGGCGTCGCGACCTTCGACCGTGATGATCGCGGTGCGGGTCTCGGTGCCGCGGCGCACGAACGAGTGGTCGTGACCCTGGCCGTCGACCTGGATGCGGTCCCAGGCGTACTCCTCGATGCGGATCTGCGATCCGGTCGCCTTTGCAGCGGCGGTCAGGAAGTGCTTGCCGAGCGCGACGCCGTAGGCCTCCGGCGACTCGATGCCGACCTCCTTGGCGAACGCGAAGGACGTGTTCTTCTGGGTGTCGGTCGGCAGGACGTCGCCCTGGTTGCCCTCGAGGTGGGCGGCGGTGAAGTCGCCACGCAGCGAGGTCGAGACATTGAGGTCACGGATCGAGTGACGGTCGGTGTCGCGGTAGACCCGCATCACACGGTTCTCCGCCTTGCCGTACTGGTTGCTTCCGAGAGAGATCGCCATCGGTTCTGCTCCTTTGCAGGGGCGCCCTCCGCGGCCAGGACACCCAAAGACTAGGTTCTGAGGTGCATTTCGCGATGCGAAATTTAAATACCGACTGATGGAACCGTAGGGACGCACATCACACCCTGTCAAGGGTGGAGTCCATGCCTCGACGACAGATGTCACGACGCCTCGCCCGGCGGTCGTCATGACGGCCGGTTCTCGATACTACGGGCGTATTCAAGGGAGGTGGTCGTCATCGCGACCGGTTGTCAGGGACGCTCGGACGCGATCTGTCGCAACAACTCGTTCGCCCGCACCAGCACTTGGCGATCCTGCTCTGACAGTCCGGCGAGCACCGGAGTGATCGTCGCCGACCGCGCCCGCCGCGCTTCGTCGAGCACCCGGCGTCCGGCGTCCGTCAGCGAGATCAGGCTCGCGCGGGCGTCGTCCTCGTCGCTCGCACGGACCAACAACCCTTGTTGCTCAAGCCTTTTCACCTGAGCGGTCATCGTCGGCTGACTGCAGTGGTCGGCCTCGGCGAGCTCACCCACCCGGGCGTTGTCGTGCGCCTCGACCAGGCTCAACAGACGTGCCTGACCGGTCGGGATCGGCAACTCCGAATGCTTGGTCGCCCAGCGGTTGAGTTTGGCCACCGCCGACAACAACTGAGCACCGAGGTCGTCCGCGGGTATGTCGCTCATCGCTCAGCCCTCTGAGGAATCCCGCAGTTCACGCTTCAGGATCTTGCCGGTCGCTCCCTTGGGCAGCTCGCCGATGAACCGCACCTCGCGCGGGTACTTGTAGGCGGCCAGGCGCTCCTTGGCGAAGTCCTGGATCTCCTGCTCGGTCAGCTGCGAGTCGCCGGTACGGACGACGTAGGCGATCACTTCCTCGCCGTAGTGCTCGTGCGGGACGCCGATGACGGCGGCCTCGGCGACGTCCGGGTGCTCGTACAGCACTTCCTCGACCTCGCGCGGGTACACGTTGTAACCGCCGCGGATGATCATGTCCTTGCTGCGGTCGACGATGAAGAAGTAACCGTCGTCGTCCATCTGCGCCAGGTCGCCGGAGAAGAACCAGCCGTCGCGGATCGCCTCGGCAGTGGCGTCCGGGCGCTTCCAGTAGCCCTTCATCAGCAGGTGGCCACGGATCGCGATCTCGCCGATCTCGCCCTTGGCGGTGTCCGAACCGTCCGGCTCGGCCAGGCGCATCTCGACGCCCTCGAGCGGGGTGCCGATCGAGCCGGCCTTGCGCTCGGCGTTCGGGTGGTTGAACGACGCGACGGGCGAGGTCTCGGACAGGCCGTAACCCTCGAGCACGACGCAGCCGAACTTCTGCTCGAACTTCTTCATCACCTCGACCGGCATCGCCGATCCGCCGCTGGCGCAGACCCGCAGCTTGGGGAAGTTGACCTCCCGGTCGGCGGTCGCAGCCAGCAACGCCTGGTACATCGTCGGCACGCCCTGGAAGATCGTGACGCCGGCCTTGTCGAGCATCTCCAGCACCGCGCCGGGCTCGAAACGAGGGACCATGGCCAGCGTCGCGCCGGTGGCGACGGAGGTGTTGAGGCCACAGGTCAGGCCGAAGACGTGGAACAACGGCAGGCAGCCGGCGATCACGTCGTCCGCGGTGATCGCCATCAGCGTGCGTGCGACGACCTCCTGGTTCTTGTTCAGCGAGAAGTGGGTCAGCTCGGCGCCCTTCGGACGACCGGTGGTGCCGGAGGTGTAGAGGATGACGGCGGTGTCGCTGTCGTCGCGGTCGACGAACTCGGTGCTCGGCTCGTACTGCTTGATCGACTCACCGATGCCGGCAGGCAACGGCACCTCGATGAACGGGACACCGGCCTCCTCGGCCCCTGCGGCGGCGTCGCCCGGCATGCCGAACATCAGCTTGGCGCCGGAGTCAGACAGGTAGTACTCCACCTCGCGCGGACGGAACAGCGGGTTCATCGGGATGACCACGGCGCCGGCCTGGAGCGCACCGTAGAGGATGACCGGGAAGTCGAAGACGTTCGGCAGCGAAATGGCAACCCGATCGCCCGGCTGGATCCCCTTGTCCTTCAACAGGTTCGCCACGCGTCCGGCCGCGTCGGCCAGCTGGGCGTAGGTCATCGAGTGCTCGCCCATCCGCAGTGCGACGTTGTCGGGGTGCTGGGCGGCGGTGTTCTGCAGATTGCAGGCGAGATTGGTCATGAGCCGAGATTAGTTGGCGTTCCCGGCGTTCGGGTCGGTGCGGCCGAAAACGACCACGACTTCACGATGGTGCGGCCCTTCAGAGCCAGGAGACGTGCGACTTCAGCAGCGCGTAACCCACGAACGCGACGATGTCGAGGATCGTGTGCGCGATGACCAGGGGCATCACCCGCTTGGTGCGGCGGTAGACGAGCCCGAACACCAGCCCCATGACGACGTTTCCGACGAACCCGCCGAAGCCCTGATAAAGGTGGTAGGTGCCCCGGATCAGCGCCGACACGACGAGCACCTGGATCCACGACCAGCCGGCTTGCGTCCAGCGGGTGAAGAGGTAGCCGATCATGATGACCTCTTCGAGCAATCCGTTCTGCAGTGCTGCCAGCACCAGCACAGGGATCGCCCACCAGTGCTCGCCAAGACCCGACGCGGCGAGTGTCGTATTGAGTCCGAAAGCTCGCGCCGCGAGGTACAGCAGCAGACCCGGAATGCCGATCACCGCAGCAAGGGCTGCGCCGAGCGCGAGATCGGGTCCTTTGCGTCTCCCGTCGAGCCCCAGCCACGTTGTCGCAGAGGACATTTCACGGTTGAGTAGATGGATCACCAGGAGCACCGGCACGATTGCGAGACCGACGCCGACCAGTTGATAGAGCAGGTCGAGCCATGACGCGCTCGCCTGGCTGCGGTTCATCGTGGTCGTCTGCTTGTTGAGCGCGACGTCGGTCGACAGGCTGCGCATGATCGACAGCACCGAGTAGATCGCCGACGCGCCGAGACTCAGGAGCAGGACGAGGACGGTCTCGTGCACGAGAACGCGACGACGCAGTGGCGTCACCGGCACGTCGTAGGCAGGCAGGCGCATCAGCGCTGGTCGGTGCCCGTGGCGGTGTCCGGTGCGATCTCGGACGTGCTGCCGGATGCAGTGCCGGACTTCGGTTCGGACCCCCGCGCCGCCGCGTCACGCAACGGGACCGACGGATCGACCGGAAACACCTGCCCGGGCCCCCAGTCCTCGACCTCGACGTCTTCGACTTCGTAGCGCCGACGCCGGCGAGCACCGCTGCCAGCCGCAGCCGCACTGCCAGCGGGGCCCGCAGGGCTCGCCTGGTCGGCGAGCGCGGCGCGATGGCGGGTACGTTCGCCGACCGGTTCGTCCGACGTCGGCGCGTCGGCCCGGCTCCGGCGAGTGGCCCTGGGCGCACGGGGAGTTTTCGGGCGCGACGAACCGCCGATCGTCGCGTAGAGCGTGATCGCGAACCCGAGAAGCGTGCTGATCAGCACCCACAACCAGATGTGCGGGAAGAGCCAGGTCATGCGCCGTCTCCCGCTTCGCCGGCGGGGGCGTCGTCGGCATGAGCGTTGTCGGCCGCGGACGACCCGTCAACCTGCGATTCGCCGGCACCCGGCGCCGCGACCTGCGCCTCATGTGGGAACAACATCACCGCGACCAACCAGGCCGCGAGCGCACCGACCGCGAACCCGACGAGGCACCAGGCAATGGTCTGGATCGTCAACCAGGTCACTGCGCGCTCCCCTGCACCACGACCGTGCGCACTCCGGGCATCTTTGCCAGGGCGTCGCGCGCCCGCGTGGTGTCGGCGCCGTCGGCGGTGCGCAGCGTCGCGTCGCGGCCGTCGAACCTCACCGTGGCGTCGCTCGCTCCGACTCCCTGCAGCACCTGCTGGGCGCGCCGGCTGAGGTCGTCCTGGATGGCGTGCTTGCTCGACTGCGCGCCGACGAACCCGAAAATCAGCGGCACGCCGAACAGCGCCGCGATCCACCACGGCGCCGGGGTGCGGCGCACGCGCGCGCCGGTTGTCGATGTCACTTCGTGCTGCTCCTGTTGGGGTCGGGCCGTCCCGAACCTACCCGGTGAACCAGCGTCCGGACAGGCGGCGGCGCCGGTGCCGGCCGCCTGCCCGCGCCGTCCGCAGGGTTGGTGGCCCGCACTACATTGTGCGGGTGAGCACCCTGTGGCGTGGCGAGAAGATCTGGACCGGAACCGAATTGGTCACCGGCGTGTTGGTCGAGGCCGGGCGCGTGGTCGCGACCGGCGACGCCGAATCTCTTGCCGCACAGACGGTTTCGCAGATCGAGACATTGCCGGGTGCGCTCGTGGTGCCGGGTCTGCACGACGCCCACATCCACACCGCGGCGCTGGCGCGGGTGCGCACCGAGGTCGACGTGCGCGGCAGCCGCGACGAGTCGGAGGCCGCCGACCGGGTGGCCGCCTTCCTGGCCGACCACCCGGGCACCGACCTGGTGTGGGGCGGTGCGTGGGATGCGAACCTGTGGGGCGGTCGAACGCCTCACCGGCGCACCCTCGACCTGGTGACCGGACCACGTCCGGTGGTGCTGGCCAGCGCCGACTACCACTCGCTGTGGGCGAACTCGGCAGCGTTGCGGCTCGTGGGCTACGGGCCGGAGACCACCGACCCGGCCGGCGGACGTCTGGAACGCGACGCCGAGGGGCTCACCGGAGTGTTGCGGGAGACCGCCTGCACCCCGTTCGATGACCTGCCGGTCGACGACGCCGACGTGCTGCCCGGGCTGATGGCGCAGACGATCGACGACCTGCTCGCCGTCGGGCTCACCGGCATCACCGACATCGACCACGAGGACGCCCATGTCGCGTTCCGCCGGCTGCACGACGGGCAGCGCCTGCCGATGCGGGTGAGCAAGGCGATCCGGCACGAAGACCTCCCGCTGGCGATGCAGCAGGGGCGCCGCACCGGCGAGGGCGACGACTGGATCCGGGTGGGGCCGCTGAAGCTGTTCGCCGACGGCGCGCTCGGTTCGCACACCTGCCACATGACCGATGCGTTCGCCGGTGAGGACGGGCACGACGGGGAGCATGGCGTGCCGACGCTCACCCAGGAGCAGCTGAAGGTCTACACCGAGCTCGCGGTGCGGGCCGGCATCGCGGTGGCGACCCACGCGATCGGCGATCGCGCCGCCACCGAGGTGCTCGACGCGTACGAACACGTGCTGGAGGTCACCGGCTCCGACCTGCGGCTGCGCATCGAGCACGCCCAGCACCTGCGCCGCGCCGACCTCGCGCGGATGGCGCGCCTCCGCGTGGTCGCCTCGATGCAGCCGGTGCACTGCACCACCGACTTGGAGCTCGTGGATGCGTTGCTCGCCGGCCACGACATCGTGTCGTACGGCTGGCGGTCGGCGCTCGACGCCGCAGTGCCGCTCGCGTTCGGGTCGGACGCCCCCGTCGAAGACCCGAATCCGTTCGTTGCCCTGCACGCGGCGGTCACCCGACAGCGCGTCGACGGCACTCCCGCCGGCGGCTGGCAGCCGCACGAGCGGGTGAGCATGGTTGAGGCGCTGGCCGCCCACTCGCGCGGGGCCGCCTACGCAGCCGGTTGGGACGACGTGGGCACGCTTGCCCCCGGCATGCTCGCCGACTTCGTGGCCGTCGACACCGATCTCATCGCAGCGCCCGAGCGCGCGCACAAGGCGCGGGCGCTCGCGACGGTTGTCGGCGGCGAGGTGCGGTTCAGCCGCTGAGGCCCGGTGCGAGGGCGCAGCGGTGCACGCTGCCGTTGTCGACCGCGAGATCCCAGTCGAGTTGCCGGTGAGTGCGGCCGGCGAGCACCGCGAGGGCCATCCGCAGCGTGTCGCCGTGAGTGACCAGCACGAGGTGTTCGGTGGGCGCCGTCGCCAGTTCGGCCATCAGCGCGCTCAGCCGACGGTGCACGTCGAGCAGGCTCTCGCCCCCGCCCCAGCGCACCTCCTCGACCGGCACGCCTTCGGGTGCGGGTTGCGCGGTCAGTTCGCGGGCGAGCCGCCCTTCCATCTCCCCCAGGCCCTGCTCCCGCAGCCGCACATCGGTGCGCACCGGCAGGTCGAGCGCGGCACCGATGATCTGGGCCGTCTGCTGCGCGCGCACCAGGTCGCTGCTGACGATCTGCGCCGACTGCGCGCCGATCGCTGCGCGCAGCGTTCGGGCTGCCGCGAGCGCCTGGGTGCGGCCGAGTTCGGTGAGCGGCGGGTGCGGCGTCTGCCCCTGAATGCGCCCCTGCTCGTTCCACGTCGACCGGCCGTGGCGGACGAGGTGGACGGTGGGCATGAGCCCGATCGTAGACTCGTGCCCCATGTCGGGGCTGCTGGTGACGGGAACGAGCTCGGACGCCGGAAAATCGTTGCTGGTCACCGGAATTCTGCGTGCCTGGGCCCGACGCGGAGTGCGCGTCGCCCCGTTCAAGGCGCAGAACATGTCGAACAACTCGATGGTCTGTGCCGACGGCAGCGAGATCGGCCGCGCGCAATACCTGCAGGCCGAGGCGGCCGGCGTCGAGGCCACCTCGCTGCACAACCCGGTGCTGCTGAAACCGGGGTCCGACCGGCGCGCGTTCGTCGTCGTGCGCGGCCGCCCGGCCGGCGAGTTGCGGGCGGGCGAGTACGCCACCGGACGCACCCACCTGCGCGAGGCGGCGTTCGCGGCGTACGAGGAGTTGGCCGCGTCCGTCGACGTGGTGGTGTGCGAGGGAGCCGGGTCGCCGGCCGAGATCAACCTGCGCGCGGGTGACTACGTCAACCTCGGTCTGGCACGGCGGTTCGGCCTACCGGCCTTGCTGGTGGCCGACATCGACCGCGGCGGCGCGCTGGCCGCCACCTACGGCACCTGGGCGTTGCTCGACGACGCCGACCGCGCGGTGCTGCAGGCGTGGTGCGTCAACAAGTTCCGTGGCGACCGCTCGGTGCTCGACCCCGGCCTCGACACGATCGTCGAACGCACCGGCATGCCGTGTGTCGGCGTGCTGCCCTGGCTCGACGACGTGTGGCTCGACGGCGAGGACGCCCTCTCCATCGGCCGCTGGAAACCCGCTGCAGCACAAGAACATTCGCTCACTGTGGCGGTCGTCCGCCTGCCGCGCACCTCGAACGCGACCGACGTCGACGCGCTGGCCGCCGAACCCGGTGTCGAGGTGCGCGTGACCACCGACCCGTCGTGGTGCCGGGAAGCCGACCTGTTGGTGCTGCCGGGTTCACGGGCGACGGTCAGCGATCTCGCCTGGTTGCGTTCGCGCGGGCTCGACGCGGTGGTCGACGAGCGGGTGCGCGAGGGTCGTCCGGTGCTCGGTATCTGCGGCGGCTACGAGATGTTGCTGGAGTCGATCGTCGACTCGCTGGAGAGCGGCGACGGCGTGATCGCGGGCCTCGGCCATCTGCCCGGTTCGGTGCACTTCCGGCCGGAGAAGGTGCTCGCCCGGCCGCACTCCACCTGGCAAAGAAATGCGGTGTCCGGCTACGAGATTCACCACGGCATCGTCGAGGGCGTTGTCGACGACGTGGTCGGCGACGACGTGGTCGGCGACGACGGGTCGTTCCCGGGCGGCAGCGTGCGCGGCCCGGTGTGGGGCACGATCTGGCACGGCACCCTGGAGAACGACGCCTTCCGCCGGGCCTGGCTCACCGTGGTCGCGCAGCAGGCGGGCTCCACCTGGAGCCCGCAGCCCGGCCCGGGGTTCGCCGACCGCCGGACGGCGATGATCGACACGCTCGCCGACGCCGTCGAGCGGCACCTCGACCTCGACCGACTGCTCGACCTCGCCCGACGGGAATCTCATGACCACTGACCCGATTCCGTTGCAGGTCAAGATCATCGGCATCGGCGCGGGCTCGCCCGGCCACGTCACCGCCGACGCCGCCGACGCCCTGCGCAGCGTCGACGTGTTCGTCGTGGCCGACAAGGGCGCCGCCACCGACGAGTTGCTGCAGGTGAGACGCGCGATCCTCGACCGGTTCGTGCCCGACGGCGGCTACCGGTTCGTCACGGTGCCCGACCCGAAGCGCGGCCCCGACGCCGGCCGCGATCGCGACCAGTACGGCGCCGCGGTGCGCGACTGGCACGCCGCCCGCGCCGACGCGTACGCCGCCGTGCTGGGCGAGTTGCCCGAGGGCACCGTGGTCGGGTTCCTGGTGTGGGGCGACCCGGCGTTCTACGACAGCACGATCCGCGTGGTCGACGCCGTCGCCACCCGAATGCCGTTGCAGGTCAGCGTGTTTGCCGGAATCAGCGCCATCCAGGAGTTGGCTGCCGCGCACCGCATCGTGCTGCACGAGATCGGCGAGCCGGTGCACATCACCACCGGACGCCGCCTGGCGGGCGAGTGGTCGCCCGACCTCGGCACCGTCGTGGTGATGCTTGACGGCGCGCTCTCCTGCCGTGAGCTGGTCGAGCGGGCACCCGACCTGCAGATCCATTGGGGCGCCTACCTGGGGATGCCGCAGCAGGAGCTGCGCTCGGGCCGGTTGGCCGACGTGATCGACGAGTTGGTCGCCACTCGGGCTCGGCTGCGCGAGCAGCACGGCTGGATCATGGACGTCTACGCGTTGCGCTGAGCCGTTCGCGCTCTGGTTCGCACCGTCGTCCGCCGGGCGGCCATGCCCTGCAGCACCATCCCCGCCGCGAGGCAGGCACCCACCCCTTCGCCGGCGCGCAACCGCAGCTGCAGCAACGGTTCGAGGCCGAGCCGCCGCAGCACGAGTCCGTGCGCCTTCTCCCGGCTGCGTTGTCCCGCAATGAGATACGCCTGCACCGAGGGTTCGATGCCGACAGCCGCGAGCGCGGCCACGCTGGTGGCGAGACCGTCGAGCAGGACCGGTCGTCCGGCGCCGGCTGCGCCGAGCACCACCCCGGTCAGCACCGCGAACTCCGGTCCCCCGACCGCGGCGAGCGTCCGGTGCACGTCGTCGGTGTGGCCCAGCCGGTCGATCGCCGCGGCCACCACCTCGATCTTCTTGGCCACGATGTCGGCGTCGGCGCCCGAGCCGAGCCCCACCACGTCGGTTGCGGGTGCGCCGGTGAGCGCGCAGGTGAGCGCAGCGGCCACCGTCGTGTTGCCCACCCCGACCTCGCCGAGAGCGACGAGTCCGGGCGAGCCGACTCCGGGGACACCGGCACCGAGCCGGCGTCCGGCGTCCATCAATCGGCGGACGTCGGCGGCCGACATCGCGTCGGTGGTCATCAGGTCTCCACGCGGGTCGTGCGGCCGCACGTCGACAGCGCCCTCGACGTGCGCCTCACCCACTCCGGCGTCGACCACCACGACGTCGAGTCCGGCGGCGCGGGCATGAGCGGTGCCGAGCGAACGGCCCCCGACCGCGCTGGTGAGCACGTCACGGGTCACCGACCGGTCATAGGCACTGACGGCGTGGGCGGTCACTGGATGATCGGCGCCGACGAGCACGAGCTGGCCCGTGTCGAGGTCGGGTCCGGCCGCAGCGCGCACGAGGTTGAGCGCGCGATCGAGTGCGCCGAGCGCCTCCGGCGGGCTGAGCAGCCGGTCGGTGTCGTCGGTGCCGTCGACCCGGCGCCCCGGCTCGGGCCCGCGCAGATGCGAGGTCGGTGGCGCCGGCGGGGCTGAATCGTCGGGCCAGCGCTCCTGCAACACCACGTCGTCGAGCGGGGCCTTGCGCGACCACGCCGCGCGTTCGAGCCCGGGCGCGGGCGGACGCTCGTCGGGCCAGCCCACACACAGCCAACCGAGGGTCACCACGCCGTCCGGAAGGTGCAGCAGGTCGGCGAGTTCGGCCTGGTCGAACAGCGTCACCCAGCCCACGCCGAGGCCGAGCGCGCGGGCGGTGAGCCAGAGGTTCTGCACCGCGCAGGCGCACGACCACAGGTCGGCGTCAGGGAAGGTGGCGCGACCGAGCACCCCGGCCGCGGGGGTACGCCGGTCGCAGGTGACGACCACTCCCACCGGCGCCTCGCGCAGCCCTTCGAGCTTGAGGTCGAGCAGCCGAGCGGCCCGCTCCGAGGTCAGCTCGGACGCCTGCTCGAGCCGGGCGCGGTCGGCGAGATGCGCAGCGCGGTCACGGGTGGCCTGCGAGCGCACCACGAGGAATCGCCAAGGCTGCGAGTGGCCCACCGACGGCGCGCTGTGCGCGGCCTCGAGCACCTGCCGCAGCAGTTCGTCAGGCACCGGATCGGGCCGGAACCGTCGGATGTCACGCCGTCCGCCGACCACTGCGGCGAGGGCGTCGACCACCTCGGGCGGCATCGCCCAGCCGGCGGGGTCGTCGCGACGCTGCTGCGCCGAGGTCGTGTCGCCGACCAGCGGCACCGGACGCTGCGGCGCTGACTGCTCGCTCATTCCTCGAGGTCGCCTTCCACGTCGAGGTAGACCTGCTGCAGTTGCGCCATGAGCTCGGGGTCGGGCTCCTGCCACAACCCGCGGTCGGCGGCCTCGGCGAGCTTCTCCACGATCGACTGCAACGCCCACGGATTGGCGTGCCGCAGGAAGGCCTGGTTGGTGTCGTCGAGCACGTACTCGGTGGCCACCGACTCGTACATCCAGTCGGGCACGACCGAGGCCGTGGCGTCGAAGCCGAACAGGTAGTCGACGGTCGCGGCGAGCTCGAAGGCGCCCTTGTAGCCGTGCCGCTGCATCGCCTTGATCCACCGCGGGTTGACCACCCGCGACCGGAACACCCGGTTCGTCTCCTCCTGCAGGGTGCGGGTGCGCACGTTGTCGGGTGAAGTCGAATCGCCCACGTACGCCTCGGGATCGGCGCCGGTGAGTGCGCGGACGGTGGCGACCATGCCGCCGTGGTACTGGAAGTAGTCGTCGGAGTCGAGGATGTCCGACTCGCGGTTGTCGACGTTCTTGGCCGCCACCCGGATGCGTCGGTAGTTGCGCTCCATGTCGCCGCGGGCCGGTGCACCGTCGAGTCCGCGTCCGTAGGCGTAACCGCCCCAGGTGGCGTAGACCTCGGCGAGGTCCTTGTCGTCGCGCCAGGTGCCCGACTCGACCACCTGCAGGATGCCCGCCCCGTAGGAGCCCGGCTTCGAGCCGAAGATCCTTGTGCGGGAACGACGTTCGTCGCCGTGCTCGGCGAGGTCGGCGGCGGCGTGCTTGCGCACGAAGTTCTGGTCGTGGGGTTCGTCGAGCCCGGCCACCAGCGCCACCGCGTCGTCGAGCATCGAGATCACGTGCGGGAAGGCGTCACGGAAGAAGCCGGAGATGCGCACGGTGACGTCGATGCGCGGGCGGCCGAGTTCCGGCAGCGGCAGGGCCTCGAGGCCCACGACCCGACGCGACTGCTCGTCCCACACCGGCACGACGCCGAGCAGCGCGAGCACCTCACCGATGTCGTCGCCGCTGGTGCGCATGGCGGAGGTGCCCCACACCGACAGGCCCACCGACTCCGGCACCTCGCCGTGCTCGTCGCGGTAGCGCCGCACGAGCGACTCCGCCATCGCAGACCCGGTCTGGTAGGCCAGCCGCGACGGGATCGCCTTCGGGTCGACCGAGTAGAAGTTGCGGCCGGTGGGCAGCACGTTCACCAGTCCACGCAGCGGCGAACCCGACGGGCCCGCCGGCACGTATCCGCCGTCGAGGGCGTGCAGCACCATCGGGATCTCGCGCGTCGTCTGCTGCAGCCGGGGCACGACCTCCTCGCACCCGAACCGCAGCGACGCCGTCGCCGCCGGGTTCGGCTCGCCGGTCACCTCGGCGACGATCCGCTCGACGTCCGCGGCGTTCCAGCCGGCCTCGGCGACCCGGGTGACGAGCGTGCGGGCCAGCTCTTCGACGCGGTCGGTCTGCTGCGACGTCGCGTCGTCGGCGAGCCCGAGAGCGTGCCGTAGACCGGGGATGCCGTCGCCGCGTCCGCCGAAGACCTGGCCGGCGCGCAGGATCGCGAGCACCAGGTTGATCAGTTCGTCGCCTTCGGGCGCCTGTCCGAGCACGTGCAGTCCGTCGCGGATCTGCACGTCCTTGATCTCGCACAGCCAGCCGTCGAGGTGCATCACGAAGTCGTCGAAGCTGTCGTCGTCGGGGCGCTCGCTCACTCCCAGGTCCTGGTCCATCCGGGCCGCCTGCAGCAGCGTCCAGATCTCGCCGCGCAGCGCCGGCGCCTTCGCCGGGTCCATCACCGACACGTTGCCGTATTCGTCGAGCAATTGCTCGAGTCGGGCGATGTCGCCGTAGCTCTCGGCGCGCGCCATCGGCGGAACCAGGTGGTCGACGACGGTGGCGTGGGCGCGGCGCTTGGCCTGGGTGCCCTCGCCCGGGTCGTTCACCAGGAACGGGTAGATCAGCGGCAGCGAGCCGAGCGCGGCGTCGGTGCCGCACGACGCCGACATCGCGAGGTTCTTACCCGACAGCCACTCGAGGTTGCCGTGCTTGCCCACGTGCACCACCGCGTGGGCGCCGAACTCCTGCTCGATCCAGCGGTAGGTGGCCAGGTAGTGGTGGGTCGGCGGTAGGTCGGGGTCGTGGTAGATCGCGATCGGGTTCTCGCCGAAGCCGCGCGGCGGCTGCACCATCAGCACGACGTTGCCCGCCTGGATCGCGGCGCAGACGATCTCGCCGTCGGGGTCGCGCGAGGTGTCGACGTAGAGCTCGCCGGGCGCCTCGCCCCAGGTGTCCGACATCGACTTCCGCAGGTCGGCCGGAAGCGCCTCGAACCAGCTGCGGTAGCGAGCGGCCGGGATGCGCACCTGTGCGCTGCTCACCTGCTCCTGGGTGAGCCAGTCGGGGTCTTGTCCACCGGCCGCGATCAGCGCGTGGATGAGCGCGTTGCCGGCGGTGGTGTCGAGCGCCTCGCCCTCCACCGCGGTCACGTCGTCGAGCCCGGGCAGCGCGCCGCGCGGGCCGAGGTCGTAACCCGCCTCGCGCATCGCCCGCAGCAACCGGATCGTCGACACCGGGGTGTCGAGCCCGACCGCGTTGCCGATGCGGGAGTGCTTGGTCGGGTAGGCCGACAGCATCACCGCGATGCGGCGCTGCTCCGGTGGCGTGTGCCGCAGCCGCGCGTGCTTCACCGCGATGCCTGCCACGCGTGCGCAGCGCTCCGGGTCGGCGACATAGGCGGGCAGCCCGTCGGCGTCGATCTCCTTGAACGAGAACGGAACCGTGATCAGGCGTCCGTCGAACTCGGGCACGGCCACCTGAGTGGCGACGTCGAGCGGCGACATGCCGTCGTCGGAGGCCGCCCACACCTCGCGGCTCCAGGTGAGGCACAGCCCTTGGATGATCGGGATGTCGAGAGCGGCCAGCGGACGCACGTCCCAGGTCTCGTCCTCGCCGCCCGCCTGGGCGTGCGCCGGCTTGGTGCCTCCGGCCGCCAGCACCGTCGTGACCAGGGCGTCGAGCGTGCCGAGCTCGGCGAGCAGGCCGTCCGGTGCGTCGCGCAACGACGCGGCGTGGATCGGCACCCCCACCCCGCCCGCGGCGTCGATGGCGTCGCAGAGGGCGTGGGCGTAGTCGGTGTTGCCGGCGGCGTACTGGGCCCGGTAGAAGAGCACCCCTACCCGCGGGGCACCCGGATCCGCTTGTGCTGCAGGGCGATCGAGCACACCCCAGGTCGGCAGCTCCTGCGGCGGCTCGAACTCGTCGCCGGTGAGCAGCAGCGTGTCGGACAGGAACGCGTGCAGGTTGGTGAGGTTGTCGGGGCCGCCGTTGACCAGGTAGCGGTGCACTTCGTTGACGACTCCGGCGGGCACCCGGCGCGACAGCTGCATCATCGCGGCGTTCGGGGTGAGTTCGCCGCCGAGCACGATCAGCGGCACTCGTTCGCCGAGCGCCCGGATCTCGTCGGCGACGTCGTCGGGGCTGCCGAGGATGCGGGCGATCACGATGTCGGCACCCTCGACCGCGGGGCCGATCGGGGTGCGGGCGGGGTTGGCCCAGGCGAACTCGGAGCCGCTGGCGCGCGCGCTCAGCAAATCGGTGTCGGACGTGGACAGCAGGGCGATACGCGCCATCGGCGAAACTCCTTCGCGGGGTCCGCGCCCCGGAACGATCGGGACCGATCACGATCGGATCGGCCGGCTCCGCAGGCGTTCCTGACTCACCCTTCGGGTTTCACAGTGGCGGGACCGTCCCGGATTCGCACCGGGTTCCGTCTGCTGGGGCCGAGACGACCCTACCCCGACGGTCGCGGCGGTCGACCTGCGTATCCTCCACCGCGTGACCGTGCCCACCGATCGCTCCGGCGCCGACCGCTGCCCCGGCCTGCTGCGTCCGCACCTCGCCGACGACGGCGCCCTGGTGCGTCTCCGCCTGCCCGGTGGACAGCTGTCGACCGCCACGCTGCACCGGCTCGGCGACATCAGCAGACAGCACGGCGCGCCCTTCGTGCAGCTCACGTCACGAGGCAACCTGCAGTTGCGTTCGTTGCCGAATCCACTGACACCACAGCTGATTTCGCAGATCGAGGCGACCGGTCTGTTGCCGTCGGCGAGTCACGAGCGGGTACGCAACATCATCGCCGACCCGTTCGACGAGACGCTGCCGCAACTGGTCGCCGCACTCGATGCGGCGCTGATCGCCGACCCGCTGCTCGCCGGTCTTTCCGGACGCTGGCTCTTCGCCGTGGCGGGCCGCGAGGGGCAGGTGCTCGGCGAGCCCTACGACGTCGCGTTCCAGCGGTTGTCGGAGACGAGCGGCCGGCTGCTCGTCGGGGGCATGGGCCTCGACTGCGCACCCGAGGAGGCCGTCGCAGCCATGCTCGACCGTGCTCGGTGCTTCCTGCGGGTTCGCGACGACGAGTCGCACTGGAACGTGCGTGACCTGCCGCCCGAGTCGCCGGTGTTCGCAGGCCTCGCCCCCGTGGATATCGATGCCGCGCCGCCGCCGACCCCCGGTCGCCACACGCCGGACGGTGTACGTCACGGTGCCTTCGTGCTCGGAGTTCCCCTGGGAATGCTCACGATCGAGCAGATCGATCTGCTGCGAAGCGTTGCCGAGGAGATCGTGGTGACTCCGTGGCGTTCGATCGTCGCGCGCACCGGCGACATCGGTCTCGACGTGTTCGAGGCCGGTGGTTTCGCGGTCGCGGCGCACTCGCCGTGGGCCACCCTGTCCGCGTGTGTCGGCGCGCCGTGGTGCCGGCGCACCGACACACCCACCGTCGAGCTCACCACCGCCGCGGCGGTCTCACTGCCGATCGACAGTCCCCGCACCCACGTGGTCGGGTGTGAGCGCGCCTGTGGCCGACCCGCCGGTGAGCACCGCCTCGTGATCGCGCCCCGAACCGTCCAGGAGATCCTGCCGTGAACCTCGATTTGCTTGAGCCGCAGCCACTTCCGCCGACGCGCCGGTATGACTACCTCACCGACGGACCGGAGATCTACCGCCGGTCGTTCGCGATGATCCGCGACCTCGCCGACCTGTCGGCGTTCCCGGTGCAGACCGAGCCGGTCGTCGCGCGGGTGGTGCACGCGGCCGGTGACCCCGCAGTGACCGAGTGCGTGGCCGCTCACGACGACGTCGTGCGCGCGGCCCGCGCCGCGCTGCGCGCGGGTGCGCCGATCTTCACCGACTCGGTGATGCTCGCCTCCGGCATCACCCGCACCCGTCTGCCCGCCGACAACGAGGTGGTGTGCACCCTGCGCGACGGGCGGGTGCCGGCTCTCGCGGGACGGTGGAGCACCACGCGCGCGGCCGCTGCGGTGTCGCTGTGGGGCGACCGGCTCGACGGCGCGGTCGTCGCCATCGGCAATGCGCCGACCGCGTTGTTCCATCTGCTCGAGTGGCTGCACGACGGAGGGCCGCGACCGGCAGCGATCGTCGGCATGCCGGTCGGGTTCGTCGGGTCGGCCGAGTCGAAGGTTGCGCTGGCCGAACACCGGCTGGCCGACGGTCACGTCGTGCCCTGGATCACCGTGCACGGTCACCGTGGCGGATCGGCCATGGCCGCAGCCGCCGTCAACGCTCTCGCCTCGACCTCGGAGATCTGACATGCGTTCCGCCACAGCTGAATCCGGCCACCTGTATGGCGTCGGCGTCGGGCCGGGCGACCCCGGTCTCATCACCCGCCGCGCGGCCGAGCTCATCGCGTCGGCCGAGGTGGTCGTCTATCACGCCGGCACCGGCCGCTCCTCCAACGCGCGCGCCATCGCCGCCGACCTCATCCCGGCCGACGCGATCGAGGAGGAGTTGCGCTACCCGGTCACCACCGGCGCGGCCACCCACCCGGACGGTTACCACGCGCAGCTCGCGGAGTTTTACGACGAGTGCGCCGCGCGCCTCGCTGTTCACCTGGACACCGGTCGGTCGGTGGTCGTGCTCGCCGAGGGCGATCCGATGCTCTACGGCTCCTACACCTATCTGCACGAGCGGCTGGCCGACAGTTACCCGACCGAGGTGGTGGCCGGCGTCCCCGCCTTCGCCGCCGCGACTGCCGTTGCCGCCGAGGCGATCTCGCGCCACGAGGATGTGCTCACCGTGCTGCCAGGCACCCTCCCCGTTCCGGAGCTTGCGCGCCGCTTGGCCGACAGCGACGCAGCCGTGGTGATGAAGCTCGGCCGCACCTTCATCGGAGTGCGCGAAGCGCTGCGTCAGGCGGGCGTGCTCGACCGCGCCGTCTACGTCGAACGCGCTTCCCGCGAGGGCCAGCGGGTGTTGCCCGTGGCCGACGTCGACCCCGCGACCGTGCCGTACATGTCGCTGATCGTGGTGCCCGGGCTCGACCGTCGGGCCGACTCCGCGGGGCGGGCCGCCACCGCTCAGGCCGAGGCCGAGCCCGCGTCCGGCACCACACCCGGCACCGTGCACGTCGTCGGTCTCGGCCCCGGTCCCCACCGCTGGCTCACTCCTGAGGTGGCCGAGTTGCTCGGGCGGGTCGACCACGTGGTGGGCTACGCGCCGTACGTAGACCGCGTGCCGCAGCGAGAGGGCCTCACCCGCCACGCCAGTGGCAACACGGTGGAGGTCGAGCGCGGCCGGCTGGCACTCGATCTCGCCGCGCGCGGCGACGAGGTGGCCGTAGTTTCAGGTGGCGACGCCGGGGTGTTCGGCATGGCATCGGCGGTGTTCGAAGCCGCCGAGCGCGCGGTGGCCGACGACCCGCACTACGCCCAGGTGCCCGTGCAGGTGTCTCCCGGAGTCTCGGCCGCGCAAGCCGCCGCGGCGCTCGTGGGCGCGCCGCTCGGCGCCGACTTCGCGATCATGTCGCTGTCCGACCGGCTGAAGCCGTGGCAGGTGGTGGCCGACCGGTTGCGCGCCGCGGCGTCCGTCGACCTGGTCATCGCGCTCTACAACCCGCGCTCGCTCAGCCGTCCGGAGCAGTTGTTCGCGGCCCGCGACGTGCTGCTCGAGGTGAAAGACCCGTCGACCGTCGTCGTGGTCGCGCGCGATGTCGGCAGGGCGGAGCAGTCGGCCACCGTCACCACGCTCGGCGAGTTCGACCCGGCCACCGTCGACATGAAGTGCCTGGTGATCATCGGCTCCTCGAGCACCCGGGTGTCGCCCACCGGACACGTATGGACCCCGCGCTACGTGGAGTGAAGACAGTCGCTGGCGGCAGTTAGGGACCAACCATGCAATCGTCGGGGCAGACTGTCGGTGGTCTGGCGCATGCTGTACGTACCCGAAACGACCAGAGCGGGAGGATCAAGAATGACCATCGTACTCGAGCCGAGTGTCGACGACCTTGAGTTGGAACGCGAGCACCTACTTAAGGCGTCCCCGTTCACAGCCCAGGAACTGCATGAACGAGCTGCCGCCTGCAGCCTGACCCCGAGCGAGGCGCGTGTGCTGCGGAGGTTGGAAGAGATTCGCTATCTCCTCGGGGAAAGTGACTGAGGCGCGGAGGTGCCCCACCAAACCTTGGCCGACCACGCCGAAGCATTCGCGAAGGAGTTAACGAGCACGTTCCGCGGCGTTCTCGGGAACTCCGCACCTGAATTCGTTGCCGAGGCCTCACCAAGAAGGGACGGCGCCACCACTCGAGTGCTCATTCGCCCAAAGGATAGTGTCGACATCCGTCTTGATATCGACGATGCTCACGCCCTGACGTTGATCTGTCAGTACCAGGGCGTCTGGGACCACCAAGCGACCTATCTGAAAATCAACAAGGCGGAGATCCATGTGCGTCCAGCGGAGGTCACCACCCCGCTGTTCCGATACGAGTACGTGGACGGGATGACCCCAGCCTTCCCGTGCGCCCACCTCCAAGTCCACGCACACCGGGACGAGTTCCTCTTCGCGTTGTTGCGCTCCCACCGTGGCAAGCCATCTTCAAGAGCGAAGGCAGCCATCGGTGAGTCCAAGTCGGCAGCGCCTCACTTATCCAATGTTCATTTTCCTCTTGGCGGACCGCGGATGCGCCCGTGCGTTGAGGACATATTGCACATGCTCATTAGCGAGTTCGGCATAAGAACCGAGCCGGACGCGCAACAGGTGATTGAAGAAGGACGTGCTCGATGGCGACGCCGTCAAATCGCAGCATCCGTTCGCGATGCACCCTTAGAGGCGATACGAGTACTGCGCGACGAGTTGGGTTATGCGATCGAAGCGCCCAAGGGCGGGCCGCCGGTCGAGCGCACTGACCGACTCACTCGATTCTGACCACCTCTGTGAGATCGAAATGAGCCCTCGTTGTGGGGCGAGACGTGGCCTCCAGTCCACCGTCGAATGTTCGCCGGTTTAGTCGCGGCAACTAAGCGCCAGCACAGTACCCACCAGGTCGTCGGCGGTGCGCGGACGGTCGTCGGCGAGCAGGTCGAGCCCCAACGCGGCGCCCACCCGCACGACGGCCGGCACCGCCACCCGCGAGGCGGTGAGGGCGTCGGCGTCCGACATCACCTCGGCGCACGAACCTTGTCGAATTCCGCCCTGCTGCAGCAGCACCACGTCGTCGGCCCACGCCCAGGCGAGATCGCTGTCGTGGGTCGACACCACCACGGTGGTGCCGGCCCGTTCGAGCCGGGCGAGTGCGTCGAGGGCATCACGCACCCCGACGTCGTCGACCCCCGCCGTAGGTTCGTCGAGCAGCATCACCGCCGGACGCATCGCCATCGCCCCGGCGAGCGCCACCCGTTTACGTTGCCCGTAGGACAGGTGATGCACCGGCCGGTCGGCGAGCGGCAGCAGGTCGAGCAGCGCGAGCGCCTCCTCCACCCTGGCGCGCACCTCCGGCGCCGGCAGGCCGAGGTTCGTCGGGCCGAAAGAGACGTCGCGCCGCACGTCGGCGCTCACCAACTGGTCGTCGGGGTCTTGTCCGACGAATTGCACCCGCTGCCGGTGCTCGTTCAGTCGCGATCGGCTGTGGTGCAACGGTGTTCCGTGCCAGAGCACCTGCCCTGCGGTCGGGCGCAGTGCTCCCGCGAGCGTGCGCAGCAGCGTCGTCTTGCCCGAACCGTTCGCACCGAGCACCGCGATCCGGCGGCCGGCACGCACCTCGACGGTGGCGTGGTCGAGCACCTCCGGGGCGCCGGGGTAACCGACGTCGACCCCGCGCAACGCCAGCACCGGTGGCTGCGATCGGTCGCTCATCGCAGCACCACCGATGCCGCCGCAGCCACGGCGACGACCGCCATCGACGAGCCGACGAAGGGCCACGACACGGGCCGTTCGGGCGCCAGCATGCGCAGTGACCCGCTGTACCCGCGACCGGCCAGGCCGCGTTCGAGTCGTGCGGCGCGGTCCCACCCGTGCACGAGCGTGCGCACGAACAGTGCCGCGACCGACCGACGCGCAGAGGAACCACGGGCGTAGCCGAGTCGGGCCGCCTGCGCCTCTCGGGTGCGGGTGAGCGTGGCCCCGAGCACGAAGATCAGCCGGTACATCGCGCCGGCCAGATCAAGCATCACCTCCGGCACCCGCAACCGCCGCAACGATTCGAAGACGTCAACGACCGGCGTGGTCGAGGCGAGCAGCAATACCGCTGCGCTGCAACCGAATGCGCGTGATCCGATGAGCACGGCCGACGACACGCTGCGTTCGTCGACGGCCAACGGTCCGGCGGTGAGCACCGGGTGCGGCACCGCGCCGACCGACACGACCACGCCGACCAGCCCGATAAGGGTGAAGATCAGCGGGCCGGTCCAGGCCGCCACGAAGGTGCGCCACGGCACCCGCGCGCAGGCCACCGCGGCAAGCAGCGCGAACAACCCGATGCCGATCGGCACAACGGGTGCCGTGGCCGACACCGCCACCAGCAGCAGCCCGCCCGACAAAACGGCCTTCTCCGCCACCGAGCGCGTACGCCAGCGGTTGGTCCAGGCCGCGTCGTCGAGGGCGAACCTCGTCACGCGCGTTTGCCCTTGCGCCGCTCGTGCAGCTTGCCCACGACGAACCCGAGCACGATGCCGCCGAGGGCGGCCTGCATCGCGAACAGCCCCGACTCCACCTCGCCGCCGGGGATGCGGAACGGCAACTCGAACCACGGTCGGTACCCGCTGCTCTCGATCGCGGCACCGGCCGCGGCATCGGTGCCGCCCTGGTCGCCGTGGCCGGCTCCGAACATGAGTGCGGCGACGAAGATCGCCACCACGGTGAGCACGATCGCCACCGTCACCAGATGCTTACGCACGACCCGCCACCTCCGGCTCGGCCGCGGGCTGTTCGGCGGCCGGCGCGAACACCGTCCGCAGCTGCTCGGGAGCCCAGTCGCGCAGCGCCCGGAACAACAGCACGCCCACGAGTCCTTCGATCACCGCGAGCGGCACCTGGGTGAGCGCGAAGATCGCGAGGAAGCGGCCGAACGCGCCGACGATGCCCGACCCCGGGTCGGGGTGGGCCAGCGCGAGCTGCGCCGAGGTGACCACGTACGTCGACAGGTTGGCGAGCGCGACACCGGTGAAGATCGCGATCCACGGGTGCACCCGGCGCAGCACCCGGAAGCACAGGTAACCGATCCACGGGCCGGCGATGGCCATCGAGAAGACGTTCGCGCCGAGCGTGGTGATGCCGCCGTGCGACAGCAGCAGCGCCTGGAAGATCAGCACGACCGTGCCGAGCGCCGCCATCACCGGCGGTCGGAAGATGATCGCGCCGACACCGGTGCCGGTGGGGTGCGAGGAGCTGCCGGTCACCGACGGCAGCTTGATCGCCGACATCAGGAAGGTGAACGCGCCCGACGCCGCGAGCAGCAGCTTCGATTCGGGGTCGTCGTCGACGATCTGTCTGATCCGACGGACGCCGTGCACGACGAAGGGCGCGGACGCAGCGGTCCAGGCGAGACAGTGAAGGGGTGGCAGGAAGCCGTCGGCGATGTGCAAAGCACCGCACCTCTCTCGGGATGACGCGTCCCGACGAAGAACTGCCGGCGGGGAGTTCCTGACTCGCAGCGTTGGCTGCTCACAGTGGCGCGACCGTCCCCGACTTCCACGGGGTTCCTCGATCCGTCCGGCAATGGACGTTCCGGAGGCTACCCGACGGCGGGTCGGGTGCGGCGACTGGAGTAGAGGTGCGACTCGACGAACTCCTGCGCGGCGAGCGCCCGCCCGACGATGATGACGGCGGCCTGCCGCAGCCCGTGGGCCTCCACCTGGTCGGCGATATCAGCGAGCGTGCCTCGCAGCACCAGTTCGTGCGGACCGCTCACCTGCGAGCCGACGACCACCGGGCAGTCGGCGCCATAGTGCGGCACGAGTTCGTCGGCCAGCCGGCGCACGTGCCGGATCGCGAGGTGCAGCACCAGGGTGGCACCGGTCGCGGCGAAGTTCGCGAGCCTTTCACCCTCGGGCATCTTCGTCGAATCCCGTTGTGCCCGAGTCAGCACCACCGACTGCGCCACCTCGGGCACGGTGAGTTCACGGCCGACGAGGGCTGCCGTTGCGGCGTACGCCGAGACGCCCGGCGTGATCTGCCAAGGCACCCCCGCCGCATCGAGCCGGCGGGTCTGCTCGGCGACGGCCGAGTAGATCGTGGGGTCGCCCGAACACAACCGCGCGACGTCCTTGCCCGCGGCATGCGCCCGCGCCATCACGGCGATGATGTCGTCGAGGTCGAGGTGTTGGGTGTCGACCAGCTCGGCATCCGGCGGGCAGTGCGAGAGCACCTCGTCGTCGAGGTAGGTGCCGGCGTACAGGCACACCGTGCACTGCGCGAGCAGGTTCGCGGCACGCACCGTGATGAGGTCGGCGGCGCCGGGGCCGGCGCCGATGAAGTGGACGGTCATGGGGTCTCCTTGGGCTTGCCGGCGCTCCATTGCACGACCGGCCGGGCCGGCGTCCACGACAGGTGGCGGCCGAGCGGGCGGGCGTGTTCGACGCTGATACGGGTGAGTTCGCCGCCGTATCTGCCGGCAGCCGCGAAGAGGATCTGCTCGGTGTCGAGGGTGACCGCGTGGGCCACGAAGCGGCCACCACCGCGCAGCCGCCGCCATCCTCGTTCGAGAAGTTCGGCGGTGAGACCGCCGCCCACGAAGATCGCATCGGGCGTCTCGAGCTCGTCGAGTACGACGGCCGACCGGCCCTCCACCACCTGCAGCAGGTCGTCGACGCCGAGGCGAACACTGTTGCGGCGCAGCCGTTCTGCGCGCTCGGGGTGCTGCTCGACGCTGACGCACCGGGCGTCGCGGCCGGCGAGGCACCATTCGATGCCGACGCTGCCCGAACCGGCACCGAGATCCCACAACAGCGCGCCGGGCGTCGGACGCAGGTGGCCGACGGCCGAGGCCCGCAGGTCGCGTTTGGTGATCTGGCCGTCGTGTTCGAAGCAGTCCTCGGCGCGCCCCGGCGCCGGCCCGTCGAGGACGGCGTCGGTCGGCACCGCCACCGTGCACAGCACCAGATCGGGGGTGCGTTCGCCGTCCCAACGGCCGGCAGTCGCCGTCCGGCACCCCTCGTCGGTGCCACCGAGATGCCACCACGCGGTCATCGCCGCATCGAGACAACCGGCGTCGACGAGCAGGTCGGCGAGCGCCGCCGGAGTGGTGCCGTCGGAACAGAGCACGATCAAGCGGGCGCCCGGCGCGAGCCGACGCCGCACCCGGTGCAGCGACCGCCCGACGACAGTCACCACCTCGCACGACTCGGCCGACCAGCCGGCCCGCGCCCGGGCCAACGCCACCGACGAGACAGCCGGATGCAACCGCACCGCATCGGCGCCGAGCAGCTCGATCAGGGTGCTGCCGATGCCCGAGAGCGTGGGGTCGCCGCTGGCCAGCGCGACCACCTGGCCCGGCGGCAATTCGTCGACGAGACGGGGCAATTCGGCCCGTAGCGGCGACGGCCACACCCGTCTGGTCTGACCCTCGACGGCGGGCAGGGAGGCCAGCTGGCGGCGTCCGCCGAGCACGACGGCGGCGTCGCTCACGAGACGCTGCAACCGCTTCGGAAGGTCGGCGAAACCCGCATCGGTGACCCCCACGACGTCGATCATGGGGCCTCACCCTAGGTCAGGGTCGCTGTGCCATGATGACCCGGACACCAACGAGGAATCCGGTGCAAATCCGGAGCGGTCCCGCCACTGTGAGCCGTCGGCCAACGCCGACAGCAAGCCAGGACGTCCGAGGTGTCGGCCCGGCCGAACCCGGCGTGGGTCCACCGCTATGACGAGCGTGGTAACTCGTCAGGAGGTTCGATCTCGTTGTCGCAGTTTCCTTTTGCGGCCATCGTCGGTGCCGACGACATGGCGCTTGCTCTCGTGCTCACCACCGTCTCGCCCGAGGTCGGTGGTGTGCTGGTGCGCGGCGAGAAGGGCACCGCAAAGTCGACCATGGTGCGCGCCCTCGCCGAGGTGCTGCCCGACGTCGAGGTGGTCGAGCACTGCCGCTTCGGCTGCGACCCGCGCCGCGACGAACGCTGCCCCGACAGCCCGCACGACGACACGCCCACCCGGATGCGCCCGGCGCGACTGGTCGAACTCCCGGTCGGCGCGACCGAGGACCGCGTCGTCGGCTCGCTCGATCTGGGCAAGGCGCTCGCTGCCGGTGAGACCAGCTTCGAGCCCGGCCTGCTGGCGCAGGCGCATCGCGGCCTGCTGTACGTCGACGAGGTCAACCTGCTGCACGACCACCTCGTCGACCTCCTCCTCGACGCCGCCGCGATGGGCCGCAACACCGTCGAGCGCGATGGGGTTTCGATTTCTCACGCCGCCCGCGTGACCCTTGTCGGCACGATGAACCCGGAGGAGGGTGAGCTGCGCCCGCAGCTGCTCGACCGCTTCGGGCTCACCGTCGAGGTGCGCGCGTCCCGCGACCCGCAGCACCGCGCGGAGGTGGTGCGCCGGCGACTGGCGTTCGACGCCGACCCGATCGCGTTCGCCGACCGCTTCCGCCCCGAGCAGCAGGAGCTGCGCAGCCGACTGCACGACGCGTCGGCCCGGGTCGCCACGGTGCGCCTGGGTGACCGTGCGCTGGCCACCATCGCCCGGGTGTGCGCCGGGTTCGACGTCGACGGCATGCGCGCCGACATCGTCACCGCCCGCGCAGCCCGCGCCCACGCCGCCTGGTGCGGGCGCGACGAGGTGACCAAGGACGACATCCGCGTGGCCGCCCGACTCGCGCTGCCGCACCGGCGTCGACGCAACCCGTTCGACGCGCCGGGCCTCGACGAGGAACTGCTCGACCGGTTGCTCGACGAAGACCCCGACCCCGAGCCCGACGGCCCCGAACCCGACGGCCTGGAGCCCGACGGCCCGCAACCGGACGAGCCCGGCGACGAATCCGGCGACGAGTCCCCAGAGGGCGGAGACACCGGCGACGGTGGCTCGCCGGGAAAGCCCGCCGACGACCGGTCGACCACGCCGGCGCCGTCCGACCGTTCCGACGACAGCTCCGACGGGCTCAGCGACCACGCAACCGACGACCCGGCCGGCGACGACGCGAGCGACAACGCCGCACCCACCGAACGCCCGAGCGCCGTCGGCGTCGCCGCTCCGAACTCGGCGTTCCGAGCTCGCACGTTCACCGTGCGCGGCATCGGCGCCGGGTCTGCCGGGCGCCGCAGCGCCGCCATCACCTCCGCGGGTCGCACCATCGGGTCGACACGCCGCGCCGACGGTGCACAGCGCCTCCACCTCCCGGCGACGATCACTGCCGCGGCCCCCCGACAACACGAACGCGGACGTCGCGACGGTCGGCTGCGGTTCGCCACCGACGACGTGCGCCTGCGCATCACCCAGGGCAAGGAGTCGAATCTCGTGCTCTTCGCCGTCGACGCCTCCGGGTCGATGGGCGCACGGCAGCGGATGAGCGAGGTGAAGACCGCCGTGATGAGCCTGTTGGTCGACGCCTACCAGCGGCGCGACCGGGTGGGCGTGATCAGCTTCGCGGGCGCCGGCGCCGACCTGGTGCTGCCGCCCACCGGTTCGGTCGAGGCGGCGGCGTGCTGCCTCAGCGACCTGCCCCACGGCGGTCGCACCCCGCTGGCCGAGGGGCTGCTGCGCACCCTCGCCACGGTGCAGGTCGAGCGGCTGCGCGACCCGCACCGACGCCCCCTGGTGGTCGTGCTCACCGACGGCAGGGCGACCGCAGGGCCCGACGCCCTCGTCCGCGCTCGTGAGATCGCGACGGCCTGGCCGACCCTCGGCCTGCAGACCGTGGTCGTCGACTGCGAATCGGGACGCTTCCGGATGGGGCTCGCGGTCGACCTCGCGGCCCGGATGGGCGCCGAACACGTGCCGCTGGAGCGGGTGGCCGCAACCGAGATCGTCGATGTGGTGCGCCGGTCGACCGGCGCCGGGAAGGCCGCCTGATGGTGCAAGGACAGACGCCCGTCGAGGCCAACGACGGCCTCACCACCCGGCAGCGGCGCAACCGTCCGCTGGTGATCGTGCACAGCGGCGCCGGCAAGGGAAAGTCGACGGCGGCCTTCGGACTCGCGCTGCGCGGCTGGAACCAGGGCTGGTCGATCGGGGTGTTCCAGTTCGTGAAGTCGGCCAAGTGGCGCATCGGCGAGCAGGCCGCGCTCGAGGCGCTCGACCGGGTGCACCGCGAGACCGGCGAAGGCGGGCCGATCGAGTGGCACAAGATGGGCTCGGGTTGGTCGTGGTCGCGCAAGGCCGGCAGCGAGGACGACCACGCCGCCGCGGCCCGCGAGGGCTGGGCCGAGATCAAGCGGCGGCTGCAGCAGCAGACCCACGGCCTGTACGTGCTCGACGAATTCACGTACGTGCTCAAGTGGGGGTGGGTCGACGTCGACGACGTGGTGCGAACCCTGAGTGAGCGCAACGGTTTTCAGCACGTCATCATCACCGGACGCGACCCCCACCCGAAGCTGCTCGAGATCGCCGACCTGGCCACCGAGATGACCAAGATCGCGCACCCGTTCGATCAGGGTCAGAAGGGCCAGAAGGGCATCGAATGGTGACCCAGCCGCGGTTGGTGGTGGCCGCCGCGGCGTCGGGCCAGGGCAAGACGACCGTGTCGGTCGGCCTCATGGGCGCATTGCGGGCGCACGGTCACGCCGTCGCCCCCGCCAAGTGCGGACCCGACTACATCGACCCCGGCTACCACGAACTCGCCACCGGCCGGCCGAGCCGCAACCTCGACCCGTGGCTCACCTCGCCCGAGCTCGTCGCGCCGCTGTTCCTGCGCGGATGCCTGCACCCGACACCCGCCGACGTCGCGGTGATCGAGGGCGTCATGGGGCTGTTCGACGGACGGCTCGGAGCCGACGGGTTCGCCTCCACCGCCCACGTCGCGGCGCTCACCGCCTCGCCGGTGCTGCTCGTCGTCGACATCTCCTCGGCCGCGCGCACGGTCGGCGCGCTGGTGCGCGGCCTCGCCACCCACGACCCAGCGGTGCGGGTGGCGGGCGTGGTGCTCAACAAGGCCGGCAGCGACCGACACGCCGCCGAGGTGCGCCGCGCCGTCGAGCAGCAGGGATATCCGGTGCTCGGGGTGCTCCCGCGCGATGCCGGCATCAGTGCACCGTCGCGCCACCTCGGGCTGGTGCCGGCGTCGGAACGACACGACGCGCAGGCCTCGCTCGACCGCCTCGCCGAGCAGACCGCACAGCACATCGACATCGACGCGGTCTTCGAGATCGCTTGCACCGCAAAGCAGTTGGACGCCGAACCCTGGGCTCCGCCGGTCGTCGACCGACCCGCCCGACGAGTGGCCGTCGCGGGCGGAAGGGCGTTCACCTTCCACTACGCCGAGACCGCCGAGATGTTGGCGGCCGCCGGCTGCGAGCCGGTGCGCTTCGACCCCGCCACCGACCGCGACCTGCCGTCCGGCACCGCCGGGCTCTACCTCGGCGGCGGGTTTCCCGAGGCACACCTCGGCGCGCTCGCCACCAACACCCGGTTGCTGGCCCAAGTGAGCGACGCAGTGTCGTCGGGTCTGCCGACGGTGGCCGAATGCGCCGGTCTGCTCTACCTGTGCGAATCGCTCGACGGCCGGCCGATGGCCGGGGTGCTGCCCGCGCGCGCCGCGATGCAGCCGCGCCTCACCCTCGGCTACCGCGACGCCACACTCACCGTCGACAGCCTGCTCGGCCCCGCCGGCACCACCGTGCGCGGTCACGAGTTCCACCGCACCCGCACCGACCCCGGTCACGGCACCGCGGCGGCCTGGCACTTCCCCAGCGGTCCCGAAGGTTTCGCCCTCGACCCCGCCCGCACCGGTCGCACCACCGTGCACGCCTCCTACCTGCACACGCACTGGGCGGGAGCGCCGCAGCTTGCGGCGGCGTTTGCCGATGCGGTGCACGAGTTCGCGCCGGTCATCGACGCCCGGCCGGTGCGCGCCGTGGGCTCTGTCGACCCACGCGCCGTCGACCCACGCCCGGCGGCCGATAAGCAGTCGACCGTCAGCGACGCACACCACGACGACACACGCCCCGGCGACGCACACCACGGCGACGACGACATCCGCGACCGTCCCGACCTCGTCGACCTCGCAGTCAACGTGCGCCTGCCCGCGCCGCCCGCCTGGTTGGCCCGCGAACTCGCCGACGGCATCCCCGGGCTCGGCGCCTACCCCGACGCGACGGCGGCCCGCCACGCGATCGCCCGCCGACACCGGGTCGACCCGTCGATGGTGCTGCCCACCGCCGGGGGTGCCGAGGCGTTCACCCTCATCGCCCGCGCGATCGAGGGCCGCACTCCGCTGATCGTCGAACCGCAGTTCACCGAGCCCGCCCAGGCGCTCGCGGCCGCCGGGCGCACCGCCGACCGGCTCGTGCTGCGCGCCGAACACGGGTTCGTGCTCGACCCGGCCGCTGTCGACCCCGCGGCCGACCTGGTGTTCGTGGGCAACCCGACCAACCCCACCGGCGTGCTCCACCCACGCGCCACCCTGCACGCGCTGCGCCGCCGCGGACGCGTGCTGGTGATCGACGAGGCGTTCGCCGACGCCGTGCCCGGCGAGACCGAGGCGTGCATCTCGCCCGACCCGGAGCAGCTGCAGTCGATGCTCGTCGTGCGCTCGCTCACCAAGACCTGGGGCGTGGCCGGCCTGCGCGCCGGCTACGTGATCGGCGACCCGCAACTCATCGAGCTGCTGCGCCGCCAACAGCCGCACTGGTCGGTGTCGTCGCCCGCTCTCGCCGTGATGCTCGCGACGACGTCCGACCGTGCGCTGCGCGAGTCGGCGCAGGCCGCCCGCGACCTCACCTCCGCCCGTGAGCACCTCGCCGGCGCACTGGAGCGCCGCGGGCTGCGTCCGGTGCCCGGGGTAGCACCCTTCGTGCTCGTCGAAGTGGGCGACGAGGTGCGAGAAGCGTTGCGACACAGCGGTTTCGCCGTGCGGCGCTGCGACACCTTCGCCGGCCTGTCCGACCGTTGGATCCGGGTTGCCGTGCGCGACCCGCACACCATCGACACCTTCCTGAGAGCGCTCGACGACGCTCTCGCCATTACCCGTAGCGCCGCTGCAGCCGAACCCGAAGAGGTGCCCGCATGACCTTCTGGAAACCGGGTGACCGTGCCCTGTTGCGCCGGCCGGGCGCCGATGCCGACCACGCCGTGCACCGTCTGCTCGAGGCCGGCTTGTTCGTCGACGTCGAGACGCAGACACCCGGCCCCCGGCTGCTCGACCTGCAGTCGCGCGGACTCGTCGGGATCGTGGCGCACCCGGACCTCGACGACTACGCGGTGGTGCTGCGCGACGACGTCCGCCCCGCCGACGCGCCCACCGGCAGCACCGGGCCCGGACGGGTGACCCTCGTCGGCGGCGGCCCCGGACCCACCGAGCTGCTCACCGTCGCCGGACTCGCCGCCGTGCGGGAAGCCGACGTCGTCGTGTGCGACCGGCTCGCCCCGCTCGGTGCGCTGACCGGCATCAGCGCCGAAATCGTGCACGTCGGCAAGATCCCGCGCGGCGAGTTCACCCCCCAGGAACAGATCAACCGGCTGCTCGTCGAGCACGCCCAGCGCGGACGAAATGTGGTGCGGCTCAAGGGCGGTGACAACTTCGTGTTCGGGCGTGGCGGTGAGGAATGGAACGCCTGCAGTGCGGCCGGCATCGAGGTGCGTGTCGTGCCCGGGGTGAGCAGCGCCCTCGCGGCGCCGGCCCTCGCCGGGGTGCCGGTGACCCACCGCGACATCACCCAGGGTTTCGCCGTGGTCAGCGGACACGTGCCGCCCGACGACCCGCGCAGCACCGTCGACTGGGACGGCATCGCCCGCAGCGGCCTGACCCTGGTGGTGCTCATGGGCGTGGCGACCCTGCCCGCGATCTGCCGAC
The DNA here is from genome assembly GCF_054778255.1 of Yimella radicis. NCBI lineage: Bacteria > Bacillati > Actinomycetota > Actinomycetes > Micrococcales > Dermacoccaceae > Yimella > Yimella radicis. Next base: position 25,022 of record NZ_BAAGZR010000024.1, on the reverse strand, counting down.
GCCTGATCGATGCGGGGCTCGACCCGCACACCCCTGCCGCGTCGATCAGCGACGGCGGCCTGCCCAGTCAGCAGTCGGTGCGCGGCACCGTCGCGTCGATCGCGGCCGACGCCGAGACCGCCGGCATCCGCGCCCCCGCCGTCACCGTCATCGGGGCGACAGTGGATGCGCTCGACGCCGCGAGCGTCGACCGGCTCGCAGCGGTCCGATGAGGGCGACTCCTTCGCCGGCTCTGGCCGGCCTGCGGCTGGCCGTCGGCACCCTGACCGTGGTGCCGACCGGCGACATCGGCCCCGTCGACCTGCGCACCGCAGGGTGGGCGATGGCCCTCGCTCCGGTCGCCGCGCTGCCGGTGGCCCTCGGCGCCGCCGCGGTGACGTGGGCCGGCACCTGGCTCGACCTGCCGCCACTGGCGGTGGGCCTGTGCGCCGTGGCGACCACTTCGCTCGCCACCCGTGCGATGCACCTCGATGGTCTCGCCGACACGGTCGACGGCCTCGGCGGCGGATGGACCCGCGAACGCGCGCTGGAGATCATGCACTCCGGCGACATCGGACCGATGGGCGTCGTTGCGCTCGTGCTCGCGCTCGGTCTACAGGCGGCCCTCATCGGCAGTCTCGCGTTGCTGCCGTGGGGCGCCCTGCTCGTCGCCGTGGCGGTCATGGTCGGGCGAGCCTCGACCGTGCTCACCTGTCTGCGCGGCATCCCGTCAGCCCGCCCGACCGGCATGGGTGCGACGGTCGCCGGCACGGTGGCGTGGCCGGCCGCCGCGGCGGTGCAGTCGGTCTCCGTGGCGCTGCTCACCGGCGCGGCCGCACTGGCCGGTCTGCCCTGGTGGCACGGAGCGCTGGCGGGAGTGTTCGCGGCGCTCGGCGTGCTGTGGCTGCTGCGGGTGTGTTGCCGCCGGTTCGGCGGGGTGAGCGGCGACATCATGGGCGCCTCCATCGAGCTGGCCACCACCATCGCGCTGCTCGTGCTGGCAGCGGGCGCACTGCGATGAAGACCCTCGTCACCGGCGGGGTGCGCTCGGGCAAGAGCGCCGCGGCCGAGGCGGCCATGTCGGCTGCGGCGCCCGACGGCGCCGTCGTCTACGTGGCCACCGGACCCACCACCGACGACCCCGACTGGGCCGATCGCATCGCCGAGCACCGCGCGCGGCGCCCCACGGACTGGACGGTGCTCGAGACCACCGACCTGGCCGCCGCGCTCACCGACCGCACCGAGGCACTGCTCGTCGACTGCCTCGGCACCTGGCTCACCGCCCGCCTCGACACCCTCGCGGTGTGGGACGCGCCGTCCGCCGAGTGGGCGCGGGCGCTCGACGCCGAGTTCGACGCGGTGGTCGACGCGCTCGCCGCCCGCCGCGAACCGGCCGTGCTCGTCAGCAACGAGGTGGGGCTGGGGTTGGTGGCGCCGCACCGGTCGGGACGCATCTTCGCCGACAGCCTGGGCCGGCTCAATCAACGAGTGGCAGCCGTGTGCGACCGCGTGGTGTTGGTGGTCGCCGGGCAGTCGCTGGTGATCAAGTGAGCACGCGCCCCTATAAGCGACGTGCCGCCGGGTTGCTCGCCGGCTACCTCGCCGACCGCGTGCTCGGCGATCCGCGGCGGCTGCACCCGGTGGCCGGATTCGGCTGCACCGCAGCCGCATTGGAGAAGCTCACCTACCGACCGACGCGGGCGGCCGGAGCGGCGCACGTGTGCCTGCTGGTCGGTGCCGTGGCGTTCGCCGGACGGTTGCTGCCGCGGCACACGGTGGTCGTCGCGGCGGCCACGTGGACGGTGCTCGGCGGCCGATCGTTGGAGCGTGAGGCGCTCGCGGTGCACGACCTGCTGGCCGGCGGCGACCTCGACGGTGCGCGGGTGCGGGTGCGCAACCTGGTCGGTCGCGACACCAGCGGCCTCGACGCGGGCCAGGTGGCGCGCGCCGCGGTGGAGTCGGTGGCCGAAAACGGTTCGGACGCCGTCGTCGCGCCGCTGTTCTGGGGTGCGGTGGCCGGCACGCCGGGATTGCTGACGCATCGCGCGATCAACACGCTCGACGCGATGGTCGGCCATCACACTCCCCGATACGAGCAGTTCGGTTGGGCCGCAGCCAAACTTGATGATCTCGTCAATTGGCCGGCGGCGCGGGTGAGCGTGCTGTGCACGATGCTGGTGCAGCCCCACCGAGCCCGGGCGATCGTGGCGACGGTACGCCGCCACGCGCCCGCCCACCCCAGCCCGAACGCCGGCCCGGTGGAGTCGGCGTACGCTGCCGCCCTCGGGGTGCAACTCGGCGGCACGAACAGTTATCACGGCGCGGTCGAGCACCGCGGGGTGCTCGGCGACGGACGGGCCGTCGCGCCCGATGACCTGCTGCGCGTCGTCCGGCTGCATCGCGGGGTGTGCGGCGCGGCCCTTGCGCTGAGCGTTGCCGCGTCGCTCGGCGTCTCAGCGCTGCGAAGCTGATGGCGACGCCCGGACCGTCTCTGCGGCGGCCGCTGGGACAACGCCTCGCTGTTTTCGATCTCGCTGGAGCTGCGATCACTCCTCTGCCGTACCCCTGGACGAGGGTGTTGATCGATTCCGGGTGCAAGGGCCGACCAGTCGGCTTGTTCCCTTTGGTCACTCCTTGGAAAACAGGCCCGGTGGTGATGCCGCGGACTCGAGACAGACGCTCAGCGCGGTGGCCGGGCACCGGTGAGGGTTACCGGAACGTGGTAGGCCACAAATTCGGCTTCGGTGCCGTGAACTGCACCGCATCCGTGGCCACTGGTCCCGGTGCGACCGAGACAGAGTGCGTTGAGGGCGTCGGAGGTGAGTTGGTCAGCGCGTGCATGACACACTCCCACGGCCGATTACATGGCATTCCGTGCATTATCCCGTGCTATACGCTCCGGGTGACCGAACGACTCCGGTCACACCGACGTCAGGGTTCCAGCGCACGGCGCCGCCGTCAGGTCCCGAAGACGACTCGAGCGTTCACCATCGCAGGACCGAGCCCCCAGACGCGCCAAGTGTCGTCGGGGTAACAAATGAGGGTCATGTAGACCGCGGCGACGTTGAGGGATCCTCACGCGAGGGCCTTGTTGATGGTGGTGAAGAACTTTTTGACGGCTTCCTGCTCATCGGCGGTAAGGCCCTTGAAGCCGTTTTCTCCGAGCCACGTCATGAACGCGCGCGCCAGTTTGAGTTTGGAGAATCCGGCCGCCTCCTTCGTGAGGATGTCGACGAGGCGGCGCTGGGGCTGGGAGGCGGCGACTTGCTCGACGTCCCAGCCGCAATGGTCTTTTGCGACCTCGACAAGGGTCTCGCGCAGTAGGTCCTCGATCTCGGGGCCCTTCACGGTGCCAGGTGCGAAGTCCTTGGTGCGCAGGATTCGCTTCTTGTCCAGCATCGCGACGAGCTCATCCTGCTCCGCGGCCTTGTCACCGGCCTGGTCCGAGTCCAGCAGGGCCGCGACCTTGAGGGTTTGGCTGACCAGGACGGTGACGTAGTAGACGACCTTGCTGGCGCTTGACGCAGGCACGAGGGCGACGGCGTGTCGGAACCCGCTGCCGGCATCGGCGGCGGCCGTGGTGAGGGCCTCGATGTACAGCATGTCGGTGTAGCCCTCACAGACCAGGTTGCGCGTCTGCGAGAACATCGATTGCGCGAGCTCGTATCCCAGCGCAGCCTGCAGCGGGTACAGGGACGCGGGGTCATCAACCGCAACCCGGGTATGGACCTTGGTTCCGCTTGCGCGGTCCTTCATTTCGACGATCCGTACGAGGTCGAGTTCGTCCGAGCCGACCATGAACGGGGAGTGCGTGGTGTAGATGACCTGGTTGGTGCCGGCCAGCTTGCCGACGGTGTAGCGAAACTGCTGTTGTTTGAGCGCGTGCAGGCTCAGACCGGGCTCGTCCAGCAGGAGAATGGCGTCCTTGAGGTCGCCCTCGGACTGGGCGCGGAACACGACGAAAAACGACACTAGCCAACGGAACCCCTCGCTGCGCTGGTCCAGCTCGACCTCGACGCCAAGGTCGTCCTCGACGGAAACCTTGAGGTAGTGCCCGTCGGCGTTGAACCGCAACGTGACCTGTTCGTTGCCCCACACCTCCCGGATCTGCTGCGTGAGATTGACGCTGGCCGCGTTCAGGCGATGCCCTCGGTCGTCAAGCTTCTCCTGGTAGGCCTTGACCGCCGCTTCGTACTGCTCGGGACGGTTAGGGTATGAGCTCTCATTCGGAGCACCGTCGGCGAGCTCAGCCAGTTCGGCGGCTGTCAGGCCGACGATCCTAAGCAGACACAGGTTGCCGAAGTCGACGTCGTCCTCGGCGTCGCCGGCTGCCTCTCGCGCGGCTAGAGACTTCAGGTTGATGCGAGGGCGGACCTGGAAGTAAGTCGAGTAGTACACAAACTTCGGCAGGCGGCCCTCGAGGACCCTCAAAGCCGCCGTGCGCTGCTGTCCCACTGACAGCTCGGCCCGTAGTCGGCGCAGCCGACTCAGCTCGCGGTAGTTGTCCTCGTCAATCTCGGCAGCGGCCTCAGCGAGGACCGCATCAAGCGCTTTCGCCTGGTCTCCGGCCAGAACAGTGGACGGCGTGAATGAAGCCTTAGCGGCGTCGAGTCGGACGAGCAGGTCCTCGTTCAGACCGTCTACCTTCGTGAGTGCCTTCCGTGTGCGTGCCAGATCCTCCTCGATGTCGTGGAACTGCTTGGTCGCCGGTGCGCCGTCGATCCTGCGCCAGGCTTTGTTGTCGAGCTTGCGGGCGAAGGTGTAGCTGGCGATGTCGCTGAAGGCGGGTGCAATTGCAGTGACGGCGGCGCGATCGTCGTCATCGAGCGTGAACGTCGCAACGACGACTTCGACGTCGCTTTCGTCTCGCTCGCCTCGCTGAACTTGGGTGTAGCGGGCACGGGGGTAGTCAGTCAACGCACAGAAGCCGGGACGCGACTCGGGCGCGTTGATCTGCTCGATAGCGGTCAACAAGCATGTCTTCCCGGCCTCGTTGATGCCGACCAGAATCGTCTTGTCGTGCTCGACCTCGAACTCACCGCTGTCGTTGACGGACCGGTAGTCCCGTACTCGCACTCGCTGAAGCCTCATCGCGACGCCTTTCGTTGATTCACACCCACGATAAGTGGCTGTGCCGACATCTTCGACGCGCTTGAGGACGCTGCGCAGATAGATGACACCTTGAGGTGACCCCTACCCTGGCTGGCCAGTGCGATGCGGAAACGGCGGGTTGAGCTGCCAACGGGTCCGGGTGGTGCAGAACCCTTCGTTTCAGCTACCGCCCCTCCGTGGGTGCTGAGATGGCCAAGTCCGATGTGCGCCACGCGATGAAGAATGCACACATGTCGCGCATCGGCTTCTTGCACACGTCGCCAGTCCACGTTCTAACTTTCGACAACCTTCTGAGCGAGGTCGCCCCCGAAGCGCACCCCGTGCACGTGGTCGACGAGTCCCTTCTAACTGATGCCCGCGTGAATGGTCCACAGTCGGTCGCTGACCGCGTCGAGGCTCAGCTGCGCAGCCTGAAAGATCGGGGCGTAGAGCTGATCTGTTGCACGTGCTCAACCCTTGGGAGCGTTGCTGAGCAGAGCGAACCAGGAGTGCCGGTCTTCAGAGTGGACCGGCCTATGGCTGCCCGCGCCGTCCAGGCCGGGCGCAGAATCGCCGTCATCGCAGCCCTTGACTCCACTCTCGCGCCCACGCTGGCGCTGCTTGAAGAAGAAGCCAGCGCGGCAGATCACGAAGTTGAGACCACGTCGATCGTGGCGAAGGACGCCTGGGACATGTTCGAAGCCGGGGACCAGGTGGGATACGTCGAATGCGTCGCACGAACCGCCCGGGCCGCGGCGACGACCGCAGATGTCGTCATCTTGGCTCAAGCCAGCATGGCCCCGGCGGAAGCGTTGCTCACCGATCTGCCTACCCCTGTGTTCAGCTCACCACGTCCCGCAGTGGAGTACCTCGCTGCCCGGCAGTAGCTCGTACCGGGGAGCGCCAGCGTCGGACTTGTGAGCCGGATGGTCGTGCTCACAGACTCGTTGAGCTACACCTCAACATCTCGGGTTGGCACCTGACCGCTGCTGTACCAGAAACGGTGGGTTGAGCTACCGAGCTGCCCCGGTGGTGCAGAATCCTTCGTTTGGGCTACACCAATCTGCCTGGTTGACCTGCGGAAATGCGTCAGTGCGCCGAGTTGGCGCCGAGTTCAACGGTGAGAACTCCGACGGCGATGAGGAGGACGCCGAGGGTCATGGTGCGGGTGAGGGGTTCGTGGAAGAGGACTCGGGCGAGGATCGCGGTGAGAGCTACGCCGGATGCTGCCCAGATGCCGTAGGCGACGCCAAGGGCCATGCCGTCGGCCAAGGCGAGACTTAAGGCGACGAACGCCACGAGATACCCCGCGGTGACGCCGATGAACCATTTCTTCACCCGGCCACCGTCGGAGGCTCGTAGCGACATGGTCGCGACGACTTCGGACAAGATGGCGCCGGCGAGGAAGATCCATCTCATGAGTTGACTCCTGCTTCCTGGGCTGCGGTTTGCTGAGCTTTCTGGGAGCCGAGTTCGACGGTGAGGACACCGCCGATGATCAGAACCATTCCAAGACCCATCACAGCGGTCAGAGGTTCACCGAAAATCGCAGCGGATAGCACGGCGGCGAGCACGACCCCGCTGGCTCCCCAGATGCCGTAGGCGACGCCGATCTGCATTCCTTCGCGCAGGCAGAAGGTGAGGAAGACGAAAGCGCCGATGTATCCGGCAGCAACCACGATGTACCAGGATGGGTGATTGAGCGCCGCCTTGAGAGACAGCGTCGCCCCCACTTCGGTAGTGATGGCGCCGGCGAGCAGGAGCCACTTCTTCATGGGGTTGTTCCTTCGATCAGGGAGCGAATGCTGGAGACGACGGCTTCGAGATCCGCGCCGTGGAGGGTGAACACACCGGTGGCCTGGGCACCCCAGAGCCCGTCGGCGGCGAGTCGGGCGGTGGTCAGCCTGGCTCGGGTGGCGGCGTCGAGATCGTCCGGGAGTTCGAGCCAGCGGCCCATCCGCGTAGTCCACGGTTCGGTGAGTTCGGGCCGGTACGTCGCTTGGCCCCAGATGATGAACTCGGCGCGCTTGGCGGCCCCGTGGGCGGCGACGTGAACGTAGCTCAGGAGCCGCTCGGTGGCGTTGGCGTTCTCGAGGGGCTTGCCAAGGGTGGCAGTCATGTCGTTCTCGACGTTGGCCGCAGCGTGGTCGACGATCGCGGCGAGCAGCACGTCGCGGTTGCTGAAGTGATACAGCAATCCCGGTTTGGTGAGCCCGGCCTCGTGGGCCACTGCGTCAAGGGTGATGTCGCCACCCTCCGCTGCGTTCATGACGCGGAGGGCAGCTTCCAGGATCGCGGAGCGCTGACTGGGTCGCATATAGCTAACTTTACCATTTGGTAGGTGAAGCCTTGAACTGCGGGCGTTGGTGGGTGCACCTGGGGTACACCCCAAGCGCAGAGTTACCGCGAGACAACAAAGCGTCTGCATCTGGGGTCAATCTGTGGCTTTCGCCGTTATATGGCGGGGTTCTGTCGACGCTCTGTGGCGGCATCTGCTCATGGCGATACACGCGAGCACCGGTCTGGTCACAGATAGCGGCAGACGGTCGTGGTGTCGCATTTGGTGGGGTCGCTGGTGGTGGCACTGTGGTGAAGGTGCGCGACGGTGTGTCGCAGTGCTTGCAGGTCGGCGATTTGGCGGTCCAGGTCGCCCAGGTGGGCTTCGAGCAGGGCGTGCACGTGCTGGCAGGGTGCGACTCCGGCGTCGCGGATGTCGAGGATCTCGCGAATCTGGGCCAGGGTGAGCCCAGCGGTGCGGCCGCGGCGAACGAAGTCCAGGCGCGCCAGGGCCGCAGGGGTGTAGTCGCGGTATCCGTTGGCGGTGCGCTCAGGCGCAGGTAGTAGGCCGGCTTCTTCGTAGAAGCGCAGCGTCTTGGTTGTGGTGCCGCTGGCCACGGCCAACTCACCGATGCGCACAGTGGCCCCTTTCTCGGCTCTCGTCCATGTTCGCCTTGACCTTCCCCTGCGCTGGAACGTCCACTATGGACGCTGAAGAGGGGTCACGCGAAGGAAGGTGGGCAAATGGGTGTGGACTACGACGTCGATCTGGCCGTGATCGGCTCAGGAGGCGCGGCGATGTCCGCCGCCATCGCGGCCAGCCAGGCCGGTAAGAGCGTCGTGCTGGTTGAGCGCGGTGTTCTGGGCGGGACGTGCGTGAACATCGGCTGCGTGCCGTCCAAGACGCTCCTGGCGGCCGCCGGGGCCCGGCACGCCGCGCTCACCAATCCCTTCAAAGGTGCCCCAACGTCAGCCGCACCGGTGAACCTCGGCGATCTGGTGGCCCAGAAGGACGCACTCATCGAGCGCCTGCGTGATGCGAAGTACGCCGATGTGGCCGCTGCCTACGGCTTCCAGGTCCGCCCAGGCCAGGCCAGCTTCCTGGACGGGGACACCCTGGCCGTCGACGGCCAGGCGCTGCGGGCCCGGGCCTATCTGGTCGCCACCGGTGCCACCCCCGCCATCCCGGAGGTGGTCGGTCTCGACTCTGTGGACCGGCTGACGTCCACCACCGCGATGCAGCTGACCGAGCTGCCTGAGTCCCTGGTCGTTATCGGTGGCGGGTACGTCGGGATGGAGCAGGCCCAGCTGTTCGCTCACCTCGGCACCCGGGTCTCTGTGGTCGGGCGTCTGGCGCCGCACGCCGAGCCGGAGCTGGCCCAGAGACTTCGGGAAGTCTTCACCGACGACGGCATCACCGTGGTCGAAGAGCGCGCGACCACTGTGGCCCGCGAACCAGGCCCCGCAGGAGAGGTGGTGGTGACCACGGACTCGGGCGAACAGGTGCGCGGCGCGCAGGTCCTGGTGGCCACCGGACGCCTGCCCCGCACCGACGGCCTGAACTTGGCCGCTGCCGGTGTGGACGTGGACGAGCGCGGCTTCGTCGTGGTCGACCAGACCCAGCGCACCTCCAACCCGCGCGTCTGGGCCGCCGGTGACGTCTCGGGGGCTCCCCCGTACGTCTACGCCGCCGCCGCCGGCGGTCGGGCCGCCGCGCTCAACGCCCTGACCGAGGACAGGTACCCGCCGGCAGCTCGGGTCGACTACGCCGGCTTTCCTGCGGTCGTGTTCACCCGGCCCCAGCTGGCCTCGGCGGGGTTGACCGAGGACGAGGCCCTCACCCGAGGGCACGCGTGCGACTGCCGCGTCCTGGACCTGTCCGATGTCCCCCGGGCGCTCGTCCAGCACGACACCCGCGGGGCGGTGAAGCTCGTCGCCGACGCCGTGAGCGGCAAGGTTCTGGGCGTGCACGCTCTGGCGGACGGGGCCGGGGAGATCATGCTGGCGGCCACCTACGCCATCAAAAGCGGCATGACCGTCGACGATCTGGCCGACACCTGGGCGCCGTACCTGACCATGAGCGAAAGCCTGCGCATCGTGGCCGGCCTCTTCCGAAACCAGATGCCGACGTCATGCTGCGCCTGAAACCCGCGGCCCCAGCGGGGTGGACGAGGGCTCCCGCGGCGGCCCGCCTGGCGCCGTGAATGTGCCTTAAAAACCTACAGTCTTATGAGACACCAGGCGGGGACCGGACGCCGAGACCGCTTCATGGGCCGATGGGCACCTTCTGCCTCTCGCGAAGTCGTCTCACCGTGAACTGTCGCAGGGTGGTGCTCGGTAGGGGTTTGTGAGTCATAATCATGTCATGAGGCTCTTGGGGTACACCCGCGTGAGCACTGCGAGTCAGGACGCGCAGTTGCAGTTGGATGCACTCGTGGATTCCGGGGTGCAGAAGCGGGATGTGTTCGCGGATGTGACCTCGGGTAGCCGGACCGCGATCGAACGCCCGGGGATGAAGCGCCTGTTGGACTATGCCGAGTCCGGCGACACGGTCGTGGTGTGGCGCATCGACCGGCTCGGCCGATCCTTGATCGATGTCCTCAACACCGTGAACCTGATGCGCGACAAGGGCGTAAAGATCAAGTCGCTTTCGGACGGCATCGACCCGGAGACCACTTCCGGCCGGTTAATGCTGGGCATGCTGGCCACGCTGGCCGAGTACGAGCGCGAGCTGATCACCGAGCGAGTCAATGCCGGCATCGCTGCGGCGAAGCAGAGCGGTACCCGGTTCGGTCGGCCGCCTGTTGACCCGGCGGTGATTGCGGAGAAACTCGACATCGCTCGGGACGCCCGCGCCAAGGGTCGCACCGCCGAGGAAGCCGCCCGATTGGTCGGATGGTCTCGCGCCACGCTGTACCGGCACCAACAGGCTGCCCGCGACCGCGACATGGTCTCCCAGCAGGTGTGACATGGACGGGCCGCAGCGGTGGCGAATCCTCCGGCTTCACGTCGAGGACGGCATCTCGCTGACGACCCTGGCCCGTGACACCGGCACCGGGCTGCGGACACTGCAACGCTGGCACCAGCTTTACAAGACCGGCGGCATCGCGGCGTTGGAGCCGCGGCCACGACGCGACACGGGATCTCGACGCACTCCGGCGGAACTGGTCACGTTTCTCGAGCACCTCGCGCTGACCCGCCCACGCCCGAGCACCGCTGCATTGCACCGGCTCACCACGGCCGAAGCGGGTCGCTTGGGTTTGGCGGCCCCGAGCTATGCCACGGTCCGCGCCATCGTCCACGCTTTGGACCCGGCCCTGGTGACGCTTGCTCTGGAGGGGCCGGCAGCATATCGGGACCGCTATGAACTGGTGTTCCGCCATCGCGCCGAACGGCCGAATGTGACGTGGCAAGCCGATCACACCGAACTCGACATCCTCATCACCGGCGCCAGCGGCACCCCCGACCGGCCCTGGCTGACGGTGGTGATGGACGACTACTCCCGCGCGGTCTGCGGGTACATGGTCTTCACCGGGGCGCCATCGGCGATGAACACCGCGCTGGTGCTACGACAGGCGATCTGGCGCAAGACCGAACCGGCCTGGGCGATGTGCGGACTACCCGACGTCCTCTATATCGATCACGGCAGCGACTTCACCAGCCGCCACCTCGAGTACACCGCGGTCTCACTGAAAATCCGCCTCATCTTCTCCACCGTCGGTCGCCCGCAAGGCCGAGGCAAGATCGAGCGGTTCTTCGGCACAGTCAACACCGAGCTCCTGGCCACCCTGCCCGGACATCTGGCACCAGGGGCCAAGACACCTCCATCTCTGGATCTACCTGCGCTCGATCAGGCGATCGCCGGTTTCATCGCCACCTACAACGAGCGGACCCACCGGGAGATCGGGACGAGCCCGAAGAAGGCGTGGATCGGTGACGGGTGGTTGCCACGCATGCCCGAATCCCTCGATGAACTCGACGGACTGCTGCTGACGGTGCCCAAGCACCGCACCGTGCAGCGTGACGGCATCCACTTCCAAGGCCGGCGCTACCTCGCGCCAACTCTGGCACCGTTCGTTGGCCGCCCGGTGACGATCCGCTACGACCCGCGTGACATCTCCGAGGTTCGCGTATACGACCGCGACACCTTCCTCTGCGTGGCCATCGATGAGGCGCACCCGAACCAACGGGTAAGCCTGCAAGAAGTCGAGACCGCACGCCGAGCCCGCCGGCGCCAACTGCGCAAAGACATCAACGACCGCATCCCGCGTATCGCCGATCGGGCCGAACCGCGCACCGCCGCCCCCGGAGCGCGGCCAACCAAGCTGCGCAGCTACGAAGAGGACTAAGGATGGCCAAGGACTTCATCATCACCAAGGAACATCGCCGGTTCACCGAATTCGCCACCGCGGTACGCAAGGAACGCACCATCGGCATCTGTCACGGCGACGCCGGCATCGGCAAGACCCAATCGGCACGCCGATACGCCCACTGGGACACCGTGGAACCGTTCATCACCGAATGGGGGCCGCGCACCGAAGACGACGCCAAGCTTTATGCAACTGCGAACCGGTGCCGGACCGTGTTCTACACCCCCGAGGTGCTCCCCAGGCCCAAAATCCTCATGCACGAGATCGCGCACCTGCAGACAAAGCTCGGCATCTGCATCGACGAACACCAGCGCAACATCGGCAAAGTCACCGGCGCCCGCTCAGGTCACACCAACAAGTGGGTCGAGCTGCTCATCATCGATGAAGCCGAACGACTGGCCCCGACCGCACTCGAACTCCTCCGTGATGAACACGACCGCTACGACCTGGCGATCATCCTCATCGGCATGCCTGGCATTGACCAGCGGTTTCGCCACTACCCTCAGCTCTACAGCCGCCTCGGATTTTCACACCGATACCGGGCACTAGGACGCGAGGAACTGCTCTTCGTCCTCGATCGCCATTGGAAACGCCTCGGCCGCACTCTTGACCCAGACGACTTCACCGACGCTCAAGCGATCGCCGCGATCGAACGCATCACCCGGGGCAACTTCCGCCTCCTCGAACGCCTCTTCCCTCAGATCGCCCGAGTGCTCAAGATCAACCAACTCGAGACCATCACCGACGACGTCATAGAATCCGCCGCCAGCATCCTCGTGATCGGAAACTAACGCCCCCAAGCGATCACAGAAAACCGCCGCAAAGCACTCAAACCCACACGTCGTTCCTCTCGATAAGTAGCGGTGGTGTCCGGTGAGGGTTCCCCTTACGGGCATGCGATCTGGGCTGACGCCTGTGACCGAGTGTTCAGTGCGCGCTGTATAGTTCAGTCCATGCTGACTATTGCTTCGCGTCTCGACGTGATGAACCGCCTGGGTCGTGCACTGGCCGACCCCACTCGATCCCGGATCATCTTGACCCTGCTCGACCATCCCGCTTACCCGGCGGAACTGGCCCGAGATCTGGACCTGACACGCCCGAACGTGTCCAACCACCTGGCATGCCTGCGCGATTGCGGGATCGTCGTCTCCGAGCCCGAGGGTCGTCGGACACGATATGAGATCGCCGATTCGCACCTGGCGCAGGCGCTGACGGCACTGGTCGATGCCACCCTGGCAGTGGACGAAGACGCCCCGTGCATCGATCCCGCCTGCTCGCTTCCCGGATGCGACGCAGCTGGGGAGGGCGCATGATCCTCACCTCGGTCTTGCAGGCGATGGGCCTGTTCGCAGCGACCAACATCGACGACATCATCGTGCTCTCCCTCTTCTTCGCGCGAGGGGCAGGCCAGCGCGGCACTACCGCCCGCATTCTGGCCGGCCAGTACCTCGGATTCGCCGGCATCCTCGGTGCCGCGGTCCTGGTGACTATCGGTGCCGGAGCATTCCTGCCCTCGGCAGCCATCCCGTACTTCGGTCTCATCCCTCTGGGCCTCGGCCTCTGGGCCGCATGGCAGGCCTGGCGCGGAGACGATGACGACGATGACGACGAGGTCAAGGTTGCCGGCAAGAAGGTCGGCGTGTGGACAGTCGCAGGCGTCACCCTTGCCAACGGCGGCGACAACATCGGCGTCTACACCCCTGTCTTCCTCAGCGTGGAACCTCTCGCAGTAGTCGCCTACTGCATCATCTTCCTCGCGCTCGTCGCGGTCCTGGTGGCCCTGGCAAAGTTCGTCGCCACCCGCCCCCCGATCGCCGAAGTGCTCGAACGCTGGGAGCACATCCTCTTCCCCATCGTTCTCATCGGCCTCGGCATCGTGATCCTCGTCAGCGGCGGAGCCTTCGGACTCTGACGTAGCGGCAGCGATCCAAACGGCCCCGACCGGGCGCACCCCTCTCGGTTCAGACCGCGACACCTACCTGCAGCCAGTCCTGCGTGATCGCGGCAACAAGACCGCCACGGAGCGCTGCAAAAACCCCGCCACCAAGCGAACGAAGCCACAGAGATCCGATCGGCCTTCCCGGACACTTTCCATCTAGGGTCTAGATATGGCTGGACAGGTCGTCGGATATGCCCGCGTCTCGTCGACGTCACAGAACCACGACCGTCAACTGAGCGCGATTGGAATGGTCGGGGAACTGTTCACCGGCCATGTGTCCGGCGAGAACAGGCAAGGCCGGGAGGGCTCGCCGCTGCACTGCGATACCTGCGACGCGGCGACACGATGCGGGTCGCGTCGATGCACCGGCTCGCTCGCTGGTCGACCGTGAGCAGTGGGTCGACGACCTCACCAGCAATGGCGTAGCGTCGAGTTCGCCAAGTAGCGTCTTACCTTTACGCCGGGCTCGAGCGACCCATCTGCCACATTCCAGCGACAGCTCATCAGAGCCGGCGCCGGGCTGCGCTCGTTGATCCGTGAGCTATTGCGAGTAGCCCTACCCACCGATCCGGGCGCGCTGCCGATACTTCTCCTTCTCCTCTTCCGAGAGAGACTCACAAAGAAAGGAAGTCCTGCCGGCCGCCTTCGAGCAAGAGACCGATCCCGACGGAAAGTACAGCAGCAGCGGCTTGGGTTCGGACAGGTTTCGGGCCGCCGTTCAAGTTCCTCGCTCGCGTGGACCTCCACGTTGGAACTCCCTAGAACGAACGGGTGCCACCATTGTTGCCATAAGAGGGCATGACACAACAAAGACCACGCGGAATGCACCACGGTTGCTCGATGACGGTCAGTCCGTGGCTGAGCGTCCGGCGACGATCCGCACGAGCACGGCCTCGACGCTTGGTTCCTCGACCAGCCCCGACGGCACGTCTGGGCGGCGGACGACGACCACCGGCACGCCGAGTTCGCCGGCCGCGGTGAGTTTGGCGGCGGTGTAGGCACCGCCGGAGTCCTTGCTGAGCAGTACGCCGATGTTGTTGCGCTGCAAGAGTTCTCGCTCCGACTCAAGCGTGTAGGGGCCACGGTCGAGCACGGCCGTCCATGCCGGCGGCGCGTCACCGAGCGGCTCGACCACCCGCACCAGCACCGGCATCTCACGCCACGCGGCGTAGTGCGGCAAGGTCTGCCGACCGGTGCTGAGGAACGGCACGCCACCGGTGTGCCACAGGTGGTCATCTGCCGCCTGCAACGCCTCCTGGTGGTCGTCGACCCACGTCCAGGAGTCGGCGTCAGGGTGGTGCGTCCACCCGGGCCGCGCCAACCGCACCGCCGGCACGCCCGCGAGCCGCGCCGCCTGTGCGGCATTGGCCGTCATCGCCGTTGCGTAGGGATGGGTGGCGTCGACGAGCAACTCGATCTGCTCCGCCTGCAGGTAACGGGCGAGCCCCTCGGCCCCGCCGAACCCGCCCGAACGCACCGGTCCCGCCGGCAGGCGCGGGTTCTGGACGCGTCCGGCGAGCGACGAGATCAGCGGCACTCCTGCGGCCACCAGACCATCGGCGAGCGCTCTCGCCTCGGCCGTCCCGCCGAGAATCAGCACTGTCACGGTGACAGTTCTACCGGTCGGTGCACAGCGCGTGCGAGCGCACCGGCCCGGTTACTGCCCTGCGCTCAGCGATGCGTCCTGGATCCGCTCGAAAGGATGCGCCTGCTCCACCTGCAGTGCGAGCTCGAGCAGCAACCGCTCGGCGCCGTGGGTGGCCGACAGCATCGCGCCCACCGGCAAACCCCGGTCGTCGACCCCCGCCGGCAACGAAATCGCAGGAGCTCCAGACGCATTGGCGAGTGGGGTGAATCCGACGAGGTCGAGCAGACGATCGAAGTGCACCGATGGGTCGACCTCCGGACCGAGGAAACCCAACTCGGGAGTGGGCGCCGTGAGCACCGGAGTGAGCACGACGTCCGGGCCGCGCCGGAACTCCCGGCGGCTCGCAGCACTCGAGGCAAGCAGGCGGGCAATGTAGAGCGGTGCCTTCGGCAACGAGGCCTTGCCGCGGCGGGCGAGTTCGACGGTAAGCGGCTCGAGTTTGGACGCGTCGAATCCCTTGCCGAACAACTTCTCCCCCTGGCTCGACCCCATGAACGCCAGGAACTGCCAATAGCGCGAGAAGTCGTCGGCGAAGAACTGCGGCACGTTCACCGCATAGGGCTCGACAGTGTGCCCGAGCCCTTCGAGGGACGCGGCGAAGGTCTCCACGACCGTCCGCACCTGGGGGTCGGTCGCCGGGGCGACCGGCGAGTCGAGCATCAGGCCGATCCGCATTGGCCGCTCGAGTGGGCGCTCGATGCGGCCAATGGCCGGCAGCGTGCGGTTCTTGTAGGTCTTCTCAGCCTCGGAGTAGAAGTGGGCGACATCGCGCACCGACCGGGCGAGCACCGAGTCGCTGACGATGCGCACCGGCATCTTGCCGGCGTCACCGAGGCGCAGACGTCCACGCGTCGGCTTGAGCCCGACGAGTCCGCAGGCTGCCGCGGGGATGCGCACCGACCCTCCGCCGTCGTTCCCGTGGGCGATGGGCACGACGCCGGACGCCACGAGCGCGGCTGATCCACCGGACGACCCGCCTGCGGAAACATCTGTGTCCCAGGGATTTCGGGTGGTGAACGTGCGCGACTCCGTCGAACAGGTCCACCCGAACTCGGGCATGGTCGTGGTCGCAATCGGGATCAGGCCGGTGGCCAGGTACTGCGCCGCGACGGCGCCGTTCTTCTGGTGCGGGGTGCGCGGGAACGCCGCCGATCCCTCGGTCATCGGAAGGCCGGCCACCGGGATGTTGTCCTTGAACGCCGCCGGCACCCCCGCGAACGCGCCGGTTCGGCTCTCCCCGGCCCGTCGCCGGGCTCGTGCGAAGTCATCGCGCATCAATGCGTCCAGCGTGGGGTTCAACTTTTCGGCGCGCACGATGGCGGCCTCGACCGCGTCGCTCGCCGAGATCGAGCCGGACGCGATCGCTTCGGCGACCCCGGTCGCGTCCAGGTCGCCGAGGGCGTCGTCGGTGAAGGCATGAACTCGCTGTCCCATGCGTCCCTACTATGCAGTACAGCAAGACCTGGCCCGCCCCGCCGTGACCGCCCTCACAGCCCTCACAGCCCTCACAGCCCAAAAATTTGACCAATGGCCTGACCCTTCCATAGCGTTCTGTTATTCATTGCATAGTCAAGAGTTATCTATGTTCGAAGGGTTTCGCTGTGCCTGCGTCCGACTCCGCCATCCCGCCTCTGCCGCCGTACCCGGGCCACGACCGCGGCAGATGGCTCGGCCTCATCGCGGGTGCCAGCGCACTCGCCCTCGCCGCCGGGTTCGGCATCGGCCGAGCCACCGCGGGTGACGACGGCAGTGGCCCGAAGCTGACCACCGTCAAGGTCGGCACCACCGAGGCGAACAGTGACATCTGGCCGATCATGCAGCGCCTGGGCAAGGCCGAGGGCCTCAACATCGAGCCGGTCAGCTTCAGCGACTACACGCAGGCGAACCCGGCCCTGTCCCAGGGACAGATCGACCTCAACCTGTTCCAGCACCTGCAGTTCCTGGGCAGCTACAACGTCGAGGCGAAGCAGAACCTCACCCCCATCGGCGCGACCGTCATCACCCCGCTCCCGCTGTACTCCAAGAAGCACCAGAAGCTGAACCAGATCCCGGCCGGCGGCAAGATCGCCATCCCGAACGACGCCACCAACCAGGCACGAGCGCTGCTGGTACTGCAGGCGGCAAAACTGCTGACCCTCAAGGACGGCGGCAACGCCCTGTCCACACCGGCCGACATCGACAAGGCCGCCTCGAAGGTGACCGTCGTGCCCGTGGACGCCGCACAGACCGTCGCGTCCCTGCCTTCCGTGGACGGCGCGATCATCAACAACAACTTCGCGCTCGATGCCGACCTCGATCCGAACAAGGCGCTGTTCCAGGACGACCCGAAGTCGCGCAACGCCGAGCCGTACATCAACGTGGTCGTCTCCCGTGCCGAGGACAAGGACAACGCGACCTACGCGAAGGTCGTGAAGATCTGGCACAACCCCGAGGTCCTCGCTGCGAAGAAGAAGGAAACCAAGAACACCGCGGTGATCATCGACCGTCCGGCGGCCGACCTGAGCAAGATCCTGCAGCGGCTCGAGAAGGACATCGCGGCGAAATGACCGAGTCCATCATCCGCTTCGAAGGAGTCGGCAAGACCTTCAAGCGTGGCAAGTCGTCCGTGCGCGCTCTCGACGACATCACTCTCGACATCGAGGCCGGTGAGATCTTCGCGTTCATCGGCTTCTCCGGTGCGGGCAAGAGCACCCTGGTGCGCCTGATCAACGGTCTCGAGGCACCGACCGACGGCACCGTCACCGTGCACGGCCACACGTTGAACCGCTTGTCCCCCAAGAAGATTCGCGAAGTTCGCGGCGACATCGGGATGGTCTTCCAGCAGTTCAACCTGCTGCGTTCGCGCACCGTCTACGGCAATGTCGCCTACCCGCTCGAACTCGCGGGGTGGAGCAAACGCGACATCTACGAGCGCATCACCGAACTGCTGCACTTCGTCGGTCTCACCGAGCGCGCCTGGGCCTATCCCGAGGAGCTGTCCGGTGGCCAGAAGCAGCGGGTCGGCATCGCCCGCGCACTCGCCACCAAGCCGTCGATCCTGCTCACCGACGAGGCGACCAGTGCCCTCGACCCGGACACGACCCGCGACGTCCTCGCGCTGTTGCGCAAGGCCAACGAGGAGCTCGGCACCACCGTCGTCGTCATCACCCACGAGATGGAGGTCGTCCGCTCGCTCGCCGACCGCGTCGCGGTGCTGGACGCCGGACGCATGGTCGAGCACGGCAGCGTCCGAGAGATCTTCTCCGCACCGAAGGCCGACGCCACCCGCCGCATCGTCGGCGCGACTCTGGACACCCAACCGGACGAGCAGGAGATCGACGAACTCGAAGCCTCCTACCGCGGACGTCTGATCACCGTCACCGCGAACCCGGGCGAGAACCTCGGCGCAGTCATCGGACGCGTCGGTGAGCGCGGTGTCGGGCTGGAGTTCGTCCACGGAGGTGTCACCCGGATCAAGGGCGACGACCTCACCACGTTCACGCTCAACCTGACCGGGCAGGAGTCCGACGTCCAGACCGTCGTCGACGAACTCGCCCGCATCGCCACCGTGAGGGAGGTCGCCTGATGGGTAACGACACCGACTGGGGTGTACTGTCGCCGATTCTGCAGGAATCGATCTGGCAGACGCTGCTGATGGTCGCGGTGACCGTGGTCGTCGGCGGCGGGCTCGGGTTGGTCCTCGGCGTGCTGCTCTACACGACCCGCGCCGGCGGCATCCTGGCCAACCGCGCCGTCTACACCGTGCTCAACGTGCTGGTGAACATCGTCCGGCCGATCCCGTTCATCATCTTCATCACCGCGGTCGGTCCGCTGACGCTCAACGTGATGGGAACGACGGTCGGGACGCGTGCCGTGCTGTTCCCGCTCGCGCTGGCTGCCACGTTCGGCATCTCGCGCATCGTCGAGCAGAACCTCGTCTCCGTCGACCCCGGCGTGATCGAGGCGGCCGAGGCGATGGGTGCGTCACCGTGGCGGACCATCCGGACGGTGCTGATCCCCGAGGCGCTCGGCCCGCTGGTGCTCGGTTACACCTTCGCCCTCGTCGCGGTGGTCGACATGACCGCGATCGCCGGCGCCATCGGCGGTGGCGGTTTGGGTCAGTTCGCGATCACGTACGGCTACCAGCGCTTCGACTGGACCGTCACCTGGGTCGCGGTCGCGATCATCGTGGTGATCGTGCAGGTCGCGCAGTTCAGCGGAAACGCTTTGTCGCGCAAGATCATGCGCCGCTGACCCTCACATCAACCCGTGAGAATGCCGCCCGCGGGTACGCAGACCGACGACGGTGCACAGAACCAGCATTGAGAGCACGATCGGCACTTGCATAGGCAGCGTTCCTCGCCACCAGTCCCCCCAGAAACCGGCCTCATTGCGCATTGCAGGACCGATGCGCAGGAAGAGCGCGAAAGCAACCACCACACCTACGGACCCGGCGGTCGTCAGCGACGCCCATCCACTTATCAACACCGTCCCCGCAGTCACCAGAGCGAACGCCGACGTCGCGTCGATCGAACTCGAGGCCTGTGCGGCGAGAAGGACGGGAAGTATCAATGCCGATATCCACAGCAGGTCCCAGCCGAGCATCGGCCTTCCGGGAAGCGTGGCAACACTGCCCATCGCGTCGAAACACGACCGAGCCACCGCAGGGACGAGCAAGATCGGCAGCAGACCGCAGATCGCCGCTTGGCCGATGATCGGCACAGGCACGCTCAAGGTTCCAGCGACCGCAGTGACGGCGGCAACGGCCCAGGCCACGACCGGGATGATCCACCCGCCGTGAGCCTTGATGTAGGCCGTGATCACGGAAAGACGCCCTGGAACTCAACCGGCAGATCCACGGCCGCGCAGGTCTTCAGAGCCTGCACAGTCGAGAGCAGCCAACTCCGCGCCGCAGAAGACTTCAACCATGCCTGCGCAGACGCCGACAGACCCGGCGGCGTCTTACCGGTCACCTCGTTCTCGAGCACCCATGCGCCAAGTGTCCTTTGGCTCACAAGCCGTCCAGCCACCGGGTCAGGGCAGGCGTGGAACTGCATGACGGCAAGCGCTCGGAGGTCCGGTGGCACCTGCCGCGGCGGGACGGTCGTGATGATGCCGGCGATCGACACCGCTTCGTGATCGGAGGCTGAGTTGAAGGCGGTTGTGAAGGGGGGCAAGGTTCCTGCTCCGAACCGCTGAACCGTCTGCACGTAAGGCGCAAGACTTCGACTGACGGCATTCGGATCGACTGGCTCATCGGACCACACACATACCTGCGGCGTCACCCCCGCGCAGTTGGTGGGCGACCCCTGGCGAACCCCCCACGCTTGCGTTGGCGAGGCAGACACAACGGCCACCGCACCAGCAAGAAGGACCCCCGCGACAGCTTTACGTCGAATGCTCGGTGAATGTCCGAGAACCAACACTCCCACCCCGAGCACAACTAAGAGCATGGCCATCCAACGACTGAAGAACGGCGCAGTGAGCATTGAATTTCCGATCACACCGGCCGTGTTTCCGCCCAAGCTGAACATCCAACCGGCATCGGAAAGTGTTCCCATGGTTACTACGAACAGACCTACAGCCGCCACCGCCACCGGAGTGACCACATTGGGGTATCTCAACCCGATAAGAGTGCCCAGCAGTGGCACCGTGAAGACGAGCAATAGTGTGAAGACGATTTGCCAAAGATTGCGTGGGACTGTCAAGGATGCGCTACCAGCGAGAACCGTTAGGACGACCGCAAATCCGATGAGCATCGAAATCACTGAAGGGATTCCCCCATGAATGACACCCGAGACGAGATGTCGCCGTCCCTGGGTCATGACTGAATCGATTCGAGGTGATCCTGAGATGCTGGACTGCACCGCAAGCCACGCATTAACGGCCGACGAAACCACGCAAACCTGCCAGGCCGGGAACTGAGCCCAATCCAGCGCGCTTGTCGCATCGTAGGTGAGCGCCTGATTGGTGACCCCTCGCGACATGATCATGGCGAGTGCAACACTCAGTGACATGATGAGGCCGGCCCCGAAGACCGGCCAGATGACAGGAGTGCGAACGGACCAACGCACGGTCAGACCTTCTCTGCATCCAACAGCCGTACGAACGCTTCCTCACGATCAGCCCCCCCGGAGTCGGCGAGCAGTTCCAGAACGCCGTCCGTGGGTGAATCCATCGTCACTCGGCCGGAACGAATGATCACGATGCGATTGGCGACGGCCAGTATGTCTTCGATCAGGTGGCTGCTGATCAGGACGGCCGAGGACTCTTCGACGGCGGCGATTGCCTTACGCATGCGGATCCTCTGATCCGGGTCGAGACCCGTGGTCGGCTCATCGAGAAGAAGCACCGACGGCCTGCGGCTGATCGAGTTGGCAAATGCCAAACGTCGCTGCTCACCACCGGACAGCGAGGTACATCGACGAGCTTCGTAGCCCTGCAACCCGACAAGATCCAATGCGCCCGGGACGAGATGCGCCGCCTGCCCCGGGGAGGCACCTTGCAACCACGCACCGTACTCGAGGAACTGCCGGACGGTGAACCCACGAGGCATACGCGTGGCTTGAGGAAGCAGACTGACTCGCGGGGAGTTTGTGTCCGACTCCCATTCGACAGTTCCTGATTTCGGTCGAAGAATCCCGGCGATCAGGTGCAGCAGAGTGGACTTGCCGGCCCCGTTGAGTCCGACCAACCCAGTTACTCCGGGATAAAGGTCGAGTGTGACGTCGGAGAGCGCCAATTTCTTGGACCGCCCATACCCGAACGATACGTCGTCGAGGCCGACAAGACGATCCATCAGTAGTTCCGCGTGTAGATGGCATCCGGGCTGCATGCGTCCGGGGCACTCGGCTTGTTCACACAGACCTTCGACAAGAGGCGAGCTGAGTATCCGCTTCTGGGAAGCGAGTAGTGTGGGCGGTTCGATGTCCAGCTGCCCAGTCCACCCAGGATTGCTCGACGCGACATCATGTGATTCCTCTGTTCCGCTCCCCCCTGCGGGGACAGCAGTAAAGGAATATCATCCACGGACCCTTCCGACCCGACTTTTTACGAAGTTTTTAACAAACTTGGACGGTCAGGTGCTGGGCTCGCCGGTATCAGGGCAGGGTTTTCGTTCAGCCTGTGGCGGTGGTCTTCGCCAGGGCTTCCGCCGTGAGCTGCAGGCGGCGGACGCCGGTGGCGTACGCGGGCACGTGTCTCAGGCCGTCGCGCTCGACGGCGTCCAGGATCCACGCCGCGACGGTCGGCGGCACAGCGGCCAGGAAGCGCTCCTGGTCGAACCGGCCAAGGGTGGTGATCTTCTTCGCCAACCGGGCGTTCGGGACGAAGCGGGGCGAGTCGACGATCACGAGCAGATCCTCGACGCTCGACGCGGCGACCCCGTTGAGGTCGGACTCCAGCGACGGACGCCCGGCAGCACTGTGCGCGTCGACGATGTACAGATGGTCGATCCAGGACGCACCGGCCTCGTTGAGGCAGCCGTCCATCGCCAGCTCGTGCGTGCCGGTGACGCGGATGTCGTCGAGGGCGATCACCCGGGCGCCGGCGACGTCGAGGCGTGGGTCGACGTGCATCGACTTCGCGCCGACCGCGAGTTCACGCGCGGCCGCGTCCATCGTGGCGTAGTCGCCGGGCGAGACACCGAGACGGTGCACCCGCAGCGGCTTCAGTTCCACACCGGGTGCCAGACGGCGCATGCGCGCGACGAACGGCGACACCAGTGACCGGGCTGCCGGCGGGACCGCTCCGTACCCGGACGAGGTGACGAAGATCCGTTCACCGTCGCGCGGCGCGACGATCGTGTGGAAACGGTCGGCGAGCGCCCGGCCGAACGCGATGGACGCGACGCCGTCGCCGTACTTGAACCGGCTGTAGTCGATGGCCGGGACGACGCCGTCCGACGGCAGGACGCAGGCGTCGGCGGCGAGCGTGTGCAGCGCGATTCGGTCAGACATGGACGACCTCCCGTTCGAGGGCGGCTCGCAGCGTGGCCATGCCGTCGGGGTAACCGGCCATGAAGATCTCACCGGTGGCGACCGCGCCGTCGTACATCTCCTGCACGAGCGCCTGCGGCACCTGAACGAGGAAGGGCTCCAGTTCGGGCGAGGCGAGTGCGCGCTTCAGGAAGCGGATCGTGAGGTGGAAGCGTCCGGCCTGCGCGGCCGGCACCATCTGCAGGATCGAGGTGATGCTGGCGTGGTTGAGTGCCGACTCGACGTGTGGGGACGCAGCCAGTTCGGGTTCGCAGATCGCGACGTACCCGGTGACCAGGCTCTTCGGATCGGCCGCCTCGAGTGCAGTCAGCACGGTGCGTTCGGCCAGCCCGGTGACGCGGACGTCGTCGATCACGACGCAGTGGGTGCTGTCGATCGGCTCGGCCAGCACGAACCCGATACGAGCCAACTCGGCCTCGCGCTCGGCCTGCGTGGAGGCGGCGTAGTCGGTGTGGGTGACAGAGTCCTTGTGCACCTGCACGATGCGCCCACCGGGCAAACCGCGGTTTGCCCGCTCGGCGTTCAGGCGGTCGAGCACCGCGTCGGCGAGGAACCAGCAGGACGGGCGGACCGCCAGGTACGCCACCGGCAAGGTGGGCACGGCGTCGTCGGTGATCAGGTGCGGACACTGCTCGATGAGCGCGTCGGCGAGCAGGTCGCCCAGCGCGCGGATCGCGTCCGCGTCACCGTGCTTCATCCGGGAGTAGGTGTCTGTGTCGAACGGTGCGCCGTCACTGGTGCGGACGGCGTCGACCGGGCCGGTCAGGCGCGCGGTGGTGACGCAGGTCGAATTCATCGTGTCCCCTCACGTCGGCCGCGCCCCCGCGCGACTGCTGTCAGTTCACCGCAACGCTTCCAACGCGTCCACGGTGCTCTTGCCGTCAGGCACGACCAGCACGGCTGTCATTCCGGCGTCACGTGCACCCTGCTCGTCGGCGAGCGGATTGTCGCCGACGTGTACAACGCAGGATGACGCAATACGTTCCCCGTTGGTTGCTTCCGCGAGGGTGAGAGTCTTCTCGAAGATTCGCCGGTCCGGCTTGGCCCAACCGACCTCGTTGGAGAAGACCATGCCGAGATTCCCGGTGAATCCGGCCAGCGCCAGCAGGTCACGCATCAGGACGCCCGGCAGCATCCCGGTGTTGCTGGTCAGGATCACCGGACGCGTCTCGGCCAGCTCGGCGACCAGCGCGGGGATGCGGTCGTCGAGGGCTATCGGGTGGTGTTCGCGGGCCATCTGCGCCTGCTGCTCCATCAGCTCCCGGACGACGTCCTCGCGAATGTCAGCGGGATGGGCGACCTGATCCGCGTGTTCTGCGGCCGGTCGGGCCAAATAGGCGAGGGTCAGCTGGACGCGCTCGGCGAACCCGACGTCCGTGCCGCGGGCCATGCAGATCTCGTCGGCCTCGCGGTCCATCGTCCGCAGCGCCTCGTCGAAGAAGTCGGGGTCGACGTCCGCGGCGAGAGCATGACGCAGCATCTCGTTGCGGGCAGGTTTGAAGTCGGGGTCGCTGCGAAGCAGCGTCCCCCAGATGTCCAGGCTGATTGCTTCGGCACGCACCCCCCGAACCTACTAACAAACGTCGAACCCACCAGGCGGGCCTGGTGGGTTCGACTGTCATGACGCGTCACTTCTGGGACACATGAATGTCGTCACTTCCGGGACACTGTGCCGGGCTTGTACCGGGGGACGGTCGTGAAGTGCTTGGTGGGTGGCGGCCAGGCGACGGTAGCGATGAGGT